>CAZQGM010000045.1:0-8891 GCA_964592885.1 uncultured Gammaproteobacteria bacterium | reverse complement strand
TTACTGCTATCGGCAGTATCGCGCTTATCGTCCTCGGGTTGATGTTGTAGGAAGATAGACTTCACACACACCTACTTTCGTATTCACCACAGGTGGTACGCGTGTATTTATGTAATATTTTTCTGGTGTACACCTAATACTTCGTGTGTGTTCACGTATATGCTGTAGGAATCTGTACGCTCATTAGGCTTGTGCGTCACAAGGGTACCCTACTATGTATCACGATTCGTATCGTGATACATGTTGTTTATAACGCTATTGGGGCACTACACCGAGGGAAATTCTTGTAGTATTTTGTAGGGTGAATATCACATCTGTTGAAGCGTATTTCGGAGTGCATCCCAGTCTTCTTTTGGCACAAGGATATACTGCCCTTGTGGTCCAGTATCCGGCTTGAGATGCCCTTCAATTGAGAGTGATCTAAGAGTTGATATATTCCGGGCCATACGAAGACCAAAATCAATGAGCTGTTCATTACTCATATCCGTCCGATACAGCGTTTGGATGGTGGTCAAGAAACGATATGTCCGGAATGGATCTATCCAAGTCCGCCAATTTTTTACTGTCTTGATAAGTGCGCCCACCACTGCTTTTTGACGCATACCACGACTAAAATCAGTACCCACATCTCCGATGCTGTGCCGACTCCGGACGTAGATAAGCGCCCGTGCGCCGCTCATATGCTCTATGCCTTTTGTAAACGTTACTGATTGATATCTGCATGCATATGTCAGATCCTGCCCACACATACTATTTTCCCGTCCGGCAATCGGGTATGTAGTATCAGTAAATGTAGTGTCTATAGGCACATCTATGCCTCCTATACTATCAATGACGTCATCAAACTGGGAAAAATCCATGAGAATCGCGTGATGGATTGGAAATCCAAACAGTGACCCAAGCGTCCCTCGTGTAAACTGTAACCCTTCGCCAGACTCACTAATCTCTCCGTAATGATAGGCGCTGTTTATCTTATCCTGAAGAGTCGTCGACCATAGATCTCGTGGAATATGCGTCATGATGCCAGATCCGGTAGCCGTCATCCGAAAAAGGAGCATGCTATCAGTCAAATCTGAGCCATCATGCGTTCCCCCTGCAATCCCCAGTAGCACGATAGAACTAATTCCATCTGTCTGCTGAAGCTCCTGACTCGTTTCCAGCACAAGTCCCCAGATATCTGATAATTTCACGGAAAAATACGATTCGATTTTCCAGATGACGCCCGCGAGTGTCATGACACAAAGGACACATCCCAGGAGGAATGCGATAAACATAATTTTCCATCGGCGACGAATTGGTCTCTGCATATGCTCATAATATACCCTTCGCCCCGCTCTTAGCGGAGCTACGAGTATTCCTTACCCCAAGTTGTTTTGACCCCGCCAAGGCGGGGCAATCTGCGTAAGATAAGTCTACCTGATTGCAAATACAACCGAAACCATCGTACGATGGGTGTCACTCCCATGAAAATTCCACTTTTTTCATCACTTAATGAGGATCAGCTCTCTGCCGTATCCTATACGAAAGGTCCGGCGCTTATCTTAGCCGGGGCCGGATCAGGAAAAACGAACGTCCTTATCCATAAAGTCGCATATCTGATCGCAGAAACCGGAGCGCACCCACTAGACATTCTCATGGTCACGTTTACCAATAAGGCAGCCGAAGAGATGAAAAGAAGGCTGACAACTATGTTTCAGGATACCGGTGCGTCACACATCCCAGTATCAGGAACGTTTCATAGTTTGTCCGCGCGGATGCTACGAACGGATGGTGCAGTGCTTGGCATCCCTCAAGATTTCGTCATTTACGATACCAATGATCAACTCGACCTTCTAAAAGGAATCATGGATGAGGCGGGAATATCGCAAAAAAACACTCATCCAAGTGCTGTGCTTCACACAATTTCCGAGGCAAAAAATGAACTTATTGGACCAACTGAATATCCTAAACTCGTCCATGGATATTTTCAAGAAACAGTTGCGAAGCTTTACCTTCTCTACCAATCCAGACTACGAAAAAATAGTGCAATGGATTTTGATGACCTTATTTCCGAATCAGTACGATTACTTTCGACAAATGATGCTGTCCGCGGTAAATATCAGGAACGGTATAAGCATGTACTCATCGATGAGTATCAAGATACAAATCATGCACAGTATCAATTATCAAAACTCTTTGGAGGTAGATACCGAAGGATTACCGTCGTCGGTGATGCATCGCAAAGCATCTACAAATTTAGAGGCGCAGATTTTCGCAATATCGTCAATTTCAAGACTGATTATCCTGATGCAAAGGAGTTTCATCTTGAACGCAATTACCGATCCACTCAGGTCATCCTTGATGCAGCATTCAGTGTCATACGACGCAATACATCCCACCCAATCCTTAAACTCTGGACTGATCAGGCGTCGATTGAACGCATAGGAATATATGAAGCACGCACCGAACATGACGAAGCGGAATTCATATCCTCAACTATCATTCAGAGTGGCCGAAAATATAGTGACTTTGCGATCCTTTACCGCACCAATGCGCAGTCGAGAGTGATTGAAGAAGTTTTTTTGCGTTCTGGTATCCCCTATGTCCTCATCGGAGGGACAAAATTTTATGATCGTAAAGAGATCAAAGATGTACTTTCATATATCCGACTATTGATCCACCCGAATGACAGTGTCGCAGAGAAACGGATCCTTAAACTCGGAAAGGGCCGCTACCAGAAATTCGTGACGTTCCGGGAGTCGATTATATCTGAGCTTCAGCTAGGCACGTTAACGACGATGGAACTTATGGACAAGCTTATCGAGTCAACTGGATATCTAGATCTCTATGACGCGAATATTGAAGAGGAAGCGATGCGACTTGAAAATATCAAAGAACTTCGGTCTGTGGCATCCGAATTCCCGGTAGTAAGTGACTTTTTGGAAACAGTGAGCCTTTTAGAAGGAGATCCGAAGACAAAAGATACGAAAACCGAACGAACCAATGTCGCGACACTTATGACTATGCACGCGGCCAAGGGTCTTGAATTCCCTATCGTCTTCATCGTGGGCATGGAAGAGGGGTTATTTCCTCATAGCCGATCACTATTAGAAAAAGAAGAACTTGAGGAAGAACGCCGACTTTGCTATGTAGGTATTACACGCGCAAAAGAAAAGCTGTACCTGACGTTTGCAAATAAGCGCCTGTTTTTCGGTACACGAACAGAAAATATGGTTTCACGGTTTATCTCCGAAATTCCTGAGGAACTTTTTGAACGGAAAATTTCTACGAGTGGACGACGTAGCATGTTTGACGAAGACTTACTTGTCTGAGGGTCGTTATACTAGATCGATACACCAAAGGACTACAATCAAAAGTGTGCCTAATACCACAAGCAACGAAGAGATGATTTCGCACCCCAAAAATACTCGTGCGAGGCCCTTTACGTGTCCAAATGAAATGATATCGGGAAAAATAGAGGTATCTACAGGCAATACTGACGCTCTCGGCACGCGTCGCTTCACGAGGTGATTTTTTTTCGTGCGTTTCATCATATACACGTGTGAATATTGTACCACGCCAAACAAGCGTGGGATAATACGTGCGATGGATCAAGATACAATTCGACTAGCTACTAGCGCGGATATGCCCATATGGGATTCTCTCGTCACGCATCCACTCCAGTCTTGGGCGTGGGGTACGTTTCGGGAGCGTATGGGGCTTCGGTGTATACGTGCAGTACGACTACGCCATGGGGAACCGGTTGAGGCTTTTCAGTATACGCTTCATGCTATTCCAAAAACACCATACACGGTTGGCTATCTACCAAAAGGCCCTGTCCCTGACGAAATTATGGCAACATGGTGCCAGGACATTTCAAAAAAGTACAACACTATATATATCCAGCATGAGCCCGATAGCATCGACGAGTGCATCGGTGTTGAGACTCCTCATCCTACGCTCAATACAAATCCTCATGTGGCCACTGAGATCTCTAGTATCCCATCATTTCAATTGTCGCATCATCCGATGTTCACACCATATACATTTCTTTTAGATCTTCGTGCATCAGAAGATGAGCTTCTGAAAAGCATGCACCCTAAAACTCGATATAATCTTAAAGTTGCTGCAAAACACGGCGTCTCCATACAGGAAGATACGAGTCCCGAAGGGTTTACTCAGTATCTTCGGTTGTCTGATGAGACGACCGAGCGTCAGGGATTTTTTGCGCACAATCACGAGTATCACGAGACCATGTGGGACGTGATGCATCAAGCGGGACTTGCTCATTTATTTACCGCCACGTATGAAGGGAAGACTCTCGCTTCGTGGATCATCTTTAGTTTTAAAAAGACGCTGTACTATCCATATGGTGCATCGAGCCGTGAACACCGAGAAACCATGGCGCCTACGCTCATGCTCTGGGAGATAGCGAAATGGGGAAAAGCACATGGATATCATACATTTGATTTATGGGGCGCCATGGGACCTACTCCTGATACGACTGATCCGTGGTATGGGTTTCACCGTTTTAAAGAAGGATTCCGTCCGCTACAGGTGAAATTTGCTGGATCGTTTGATCAAGTACTTAGTCCACTCGGGTATAAAGCATTTGTCCTTATAGACCGTCTCCGATGGAAATTCCTCAATTGGAAAAAGAAATGATTGACGATATGGAACTTCAACAGTCGCCACGTTATCGTGAGTACATCAAAAAACTTGGATGGTCTATCCTCACTGTAGAGGGAACTGCAGTTTTTCACCGTCGACTTCCGGTCATCGGAACCATGGCAAAAATTCAACGTCCAGAACGATTACCATACATCCCTCTTCTGATCATGGAATTACAAAAAATTCATGCTTCGACGCTCGTCTTAGAGGCATCTCCTACTATCGATCCTACAGCATGGGATGCATGGACCTTGTCGCTCTCAAAATTTTTCCGTATCGTCTCATCTTCATATCTCCCCACCAAAACAATCAGTATAGATATACATAACGATGAAGAGATGGTATTTAAACGATGTACCGAGGCTAAACAGCGAGCAATCAGAAAAGCCAAAAAAAATGGTGTTTCAGTGCGTCTCGCAAGCGATGTAGAAGAACTCATACATATCAAAAGTATCGCTGCCGGACTATTTGGAAATATCACGACATATGGCCTAAAGGAACTGGCAGATGTATTTGGCAAAGGTAGTACAGCATCGCTTCTTGCAGAGATTACTACTCCCTCTGGTAGAAAAAAAATAGTTGGCGGAGTATTTATGATTTTTGATGGTACCAAATCATATTATTGGATCGCTGGCGCAACACATGAAGGTAAAAAATTATTTGCCCCGACACTTTTGGTTTGGGAAGCAATTATTGAGTCCAAAAAAAGGGCATGCACGAGCTTTGATTTCGTTGGAGTATGGGACGAGCGCATGCCAAAACAAAATAAAGAATGGCTCGGATTTACACGATTTAAGGAAGGGTTTGGAGGTGTACCCGTGTACTACCCTATCCACCGATTTTTGAAGCGATGAACGTTTTCACTTCCACGCGTCACAGATGAGTCTAAACTCACAAAAATCACAATGTTTTCCTGGAGTCGGGAGAAATTCACTTTGATTCATTTTGGCACCAGTGTCTGCAATCTTTGCGCGAACAATCGCAAGTTGATCCCCTGTTCGTTTTGACGATATTTTTTCTTGGCCTTCAAAAAAATAAAGAGAGACTGTGACGTTATCCGGATCATATCCATAGAGTGATTGGTCGCACGCGGCTAGTGCATATACAGATAGCTGTAAATCATCTTGGACATTTCGCGCACGAGGTGCAGTACCTGTTTTGTAATCGATGATTTCAATTGTCCCATCAGGCAGTCTATCAACACGGTCGATTTTTCCACCAAGCGTCAGATGTGGATTGATTTTAATTTTAAACGCCTGCTCAAGACTGAGGACGTGTTGTGATGGATGGTAGGTTTTTTCGTAGTACTCCCGAAGAATCGTCTCTCCATGAGCACGCATATCATCTTCATGTTTTTTATGTTGATAATTTGAACTGCTCCACGACTGCTCGTAGAGTGCTATGAGAGTATCGACTGTCGGCGATTTTTTCTCCATATGAAGAAGATAAAACTGATTCATCGCTCCGTGTATAATCTCCCCAAATGACAAAGCGGGTACAGACGGGGTAGGGATTTTAGCGACATACCGGTATCGATACTGGAGTGGACATTTTTCAAATGTTTCTACCTGCGAGTACGACACGTACGTAATGACCGGTGCTTCTGGGTGGTGCCTAATAGGGGCATCAGGCTTCTCCCATTCGATGAGCAACTGTTTCACTTTGGAATTTTTTTCAATCGTAGGATACTGGGCGTTTCCAATTGCTTCTGAGATAAAAAGTGATGGCTTTTTTTCGCGTTTTCCTTCTCCATAGTATTTTGCAGTTGTAAAGTAGAGCTCATCTCGTGCACGTGTCATGGCGACGTAAAAGAGTCGACGTTCTTCCTGCTCATGGAAGTCCCCTGTTGGAAGCGTATCTTTGATAAGAGCGTCAGGGATGGGTATTGGCTCGTGTTTCTCTGTTGAGGGAAATCGCTGTGAAACGAGATTAACAATAAAGACAACTGGAAATTCTAGTCCTTTTGACGAATGCACTGTCATGATATTTACTGCATCGTTTTCACTCCAATCATTATTTGATGCGAGCGGTGATTCACCCAAATCCATCGATATAGCAACCCATTCGACGACACTAAATACACTTGCATCCTCGTGCGTCGCTTCATATGTTTTGAGACGGTCAAAAAACTTCGCGATATTCTGAGCGCGTATTTCTTCTTGAGTAGTGTGATAGGTAACTATCGTCGTAAGTAGTCCTGTATCTTTCAAAAAATAGTAGAGAATCTGTCCAGCGCTCTCTTCACGGACCATTTGCAGATGTCTATAGAGCATCTGGATGATGGCTGAAAGCTGTATTTGTCCGTCTGCCGTTAACTTCTCCTCATCATGATGGGAGGCATCCACATACCATTCCACACTTGAAAATAGTGATATTTTTTGACGTTTAGCATATGCCATACAGAGGGCGATGTCTCTCGCTGGGACATTGAATATCGGCATAGAAATAAGACGATACATCGCCATCGAATTACTGATATCTGAAAGTAGTGTCATGTACGCGATAAGGTCTTTTACTTCTGGCTGCCTGAGTAGTTGACCGGGTCCGAGGAACTGATATGGTATACCAGCTCTTGAAAGTGCCCGTATAAATGGCTCAGCATGACTATTGGCCCGTACAAGTATGGCAAAGTCCTTCCAGTGATATTGGGTATTTTCTTTTTTGTCATTTGGGTTTTGAATTTGTTTGGAAATTGGAAATTGGAAATTGGAAATTATCGTTGCCACTTCTTCTGCTTCATCCTCTACTCGATCCGCAGCGATCACATGAATTTTATTTCCATGTTCACGTCGCATACACTCTAGCTTTTTATCTATATGCTCGATCACTTCAAGTCGATTGGGATTGTTATGGACGACCAGATCATATGATCTGTCTAAGATTTCTTTTGTACTTCGATAATTTTTGGTAAGCGTGATGATTTTTGTGCCCGCATAGCGTTTTCGGAATTCGATAACATTTGATATAGCCGCACCGCGCCATTTGTATATAGATTGGTCATCATCAGCGACAACAGTGATATTTTTTCGCGCTCCAGCAAGAAGCATAGCGAGCATATTCTGGCTGTAATTTGTATCCTGAAATTCATCAATCAAGATATATCGAAACTGTTCCTGGTATTTTTTGAGGATAGATGGATGAACCCTAAATAGTTCAACTGTCTTTGCAATCAAATCTGAGAAATCAAATTTTCCTTCTTTTATTTTTGCGTTTTCGTATACTGCATAGCATTCGGCGAGTTCTCTATATTTTTCTAATTCTTCTTTTTCACTTTCATCGATAGCTACATGATTTTTTATTTTTGAATTTTGCTTGTCAAACTCAGCACTCACCCATTTGGCATATTGGACTGGGTTTATATCCTCATCTTTGAGTCTCGAAAAATGCTGAAGCATCCCTTCTATAAATTTACCCGGATTTCCAAGCGGACGATAATACGTGAGTGGAAATTCAAATAGATGAGACCGCATAAACTGTATAGACTCGGCCTCGGTCATGAGTGCATACGATGGGGAGATTCCAAGTGCCAGTCCTTCGTTTTTGAGTATTTTGTCGCAGAAGCTATGGAACGTCGAAATCCACATTTGATTGACTCCATATGGCAATGCTCGATCTACCCTGTCTTCCATCTCACGACTCGCCTTTTCAGTAAATGTGAGACTGAGAATTTCTTCCGGTTTTGCTTTCTTGGATACGATGAGGTGTTTTATTCGCTCGGTGATAACCGTTGTTTTTCCAGTCCCTGCGCCCGCGATAATCAAAAGTGGACCAGCACCAAATCGCACAGCTTTCTTTTGTTCAGCATTCAAAATCGGTCCTGTAGGAGTATGGGTTTTCACAGTATTAGGTATTATAGACCCATCTTACTCAGGTTTGGGAGCCCCAGGGCGAAAAAGCCTAATTTGGGTGGGTGATATCTCTAAAACTCATGTTGCAAATCCTCAAGTTGTAACGGTATGCATCGCTCTTGAGCAAACGATGCGAATTATTCTAGAAATAGTGGCTTATGGTATATGCGCCTTGGCGTGAAATGCAATGCGTTCTTTGCATATATCCAAAAGCAACGGAAATGTTGTAAAGCCGGCCGATGCATTCAGATGTCCACCATTTGGCACCTCGATCATAGTACTTCCCATCGCGTACCCAAATGTATTGATATGCGACAATGGCACATATGGATCATTTTTTGCATAGAGGACAACTGATGTCTGCATGCGCTTCCGCATGACAGCAAAGTTAAA
>CAZQGM010000044.1:0-8900 GCA_964592885.1 uncultured Gammaproteobacteria bacterium | reverse complement strand
AATTAGGGAGAAGTAGCGATAGTGCGTGGGAGAAATCTGCAAATGAAAAATATGCAAGCGCCCCAACGCCTGTGTATTCTTCGCCTAATCCCGCACCTGCTCCTCCACCAAATACAACAGGAAGTATCCAAAAAAGGTGGACACATGTGACGACCACGAGTGAGAAAAACCCAAGGAGACTATATCGCCGCAGAAGTGCAATCGCGTTTGCCTGGCCCAAACACACCAATCGACACACTCCGTATAAAGCGATGACGAAGAGCAGAAGATAGGCCATCCGAAGGTCGTATGCAATGAGAAGTGCCAAGGCTCCCCCAGACAATACGCCTTTTTTTAGATACGTAGTCCAGCTTCTGTCATGCGCAGTCGCATCTTCGATGTCTCGCATGAAAAGAGACAAGACAAATGGACAGAATGCGACACCAAGAGCTACCCCAATCTGCCCACCTGATACAAGCATCAGAAAGTACGTATTGAGCACATACACCATCACGCCAAGTGCGGAAAGCATTTTGGAAAATCCCATGAACCTCATAAATCGCCATGACGAATAGACGGCAAGTGTGACCAAAAACATCCATTTGAGTTTATCGATATACCACCACGAAAATCCGATCGTGGATAGGAGCTTTATGGAGAGCATGTATGGGTAATCAAACCAAAGCCGTGCAGCTATGGGCCCCCCAAGACCCGCAGCGCCGTTCCACACATGCGGCAACCACGAAAACCGCTTGATCATCTCGTCAAAATAAAATCCAGAATCTCCGCCTGTGAGAAATTGCATATGAATTAACGACCGGTAATAGGAATGTCTCTAATGTACGAATAGAATTCTATAATTGATATATCCAATCTATCAATAAATAATCGAGATGTTCGTCTTTCAAGATAGTTATTTAGATGTATTGATTGATAGGATAGTTCACCATCAAATACCGGATATCGATCTTTTTTTAGTATAAGCGTTTGAGTAAATATATATAATCCGGCGATTGTATTTCCGACGAGAAGCGTGATAAGTAGCCATCGAATAGCTTTATTAGAAGATCGCCAGCTTACGTATATCATCGTCCATACAACTGTCAGAGTGATAAAAAATCCGTTTCGTACATATGGAGCATGTACATGCGCGACGTAGAAAAAGAACGCAGTCGATAAAAAATAACTAAGTATCCCCATCGCCAATAATAGCAACCACGTTCGCGTATGACTCGCACGTTCTTTATATACCGAAAAAACTGACCATACGTACCCCATGATGTAGATGAAATGAAATAATTGACCGCATGGTATATACGCATAATTCGACACGGTCATATATGTCATAGTGACAAACTCCCAAAATGAAGCGTATCCCCATCGTGACGTCTGAATACGTATATCGTGCAAAAGTGGGAAATATGCAAGTGCGATACCGGCCATAGTGAGAAATGCCGTCTTCATCCATATATTTTTCTCTTTTAGGGCGTACCATCCAACGACAAACAGAAGTGGATACGCATAGGCAAATGTAGGTATAGTCCATGCCGATAAAATGAGGAGCATAGAAGCGAGATACGCTTTATGACGGATTAAAAAGTATACCCCTCCAAAAAAAAGTGATGATCCGAGAATATATCCCCGTGCGACAATAAAGTATGGGGTGATGACTGGTCCGGAGAAAACAAATGCAAGACATAGTGCAGTCAAAATCCACCATACATCCGAGATTTTTCTGAAATATACACGCACCATCCATATAAATATGATTGCATATATCACATTAAAAATTCGTAGGATATACGGCAGTATGGCAAGCATCGTTTTATGAATGAATATTGATTGTATAAGGGTAAAAAAGACCTGGTTATTCGGTAGTTCATAGTTTGTCATGACCTGAAGAGGTCCGTTCTTCGAAAAAAACAGATAATTACTCACCTCATCACCAGTGAGAGGGATAACCGGGTATACGATACTTACTATACAAAGAACTATACCAATGACAACAAGGTGCAATACGTTTGATTTGATATACCGTTGTATACACGTACGAAAAAATGCAGGTACTTTTGGAATGTACTTCTTAGTACATGTGATGCTCCATTCAGAAAGAAGTGCTTGAGAGAATCCATACAGGAAAAAAAAGTATGTCCACACAATGGACTTCTCAGAAATCGAGTTCAAATGAAGGATGGACGACACCGCATACATCCCCGTAGTCGCTGCTGCTAAACCTATGCTGACCACGGGCGAAAAATGATTCATTATGGATGTTACTATCCACGCAAGATAAAAGAAGAGCGTTATCCCTTCGTATTCGTACGGAATACATACGATATCCACAATGATTCCTGCGACAAGCACCTTGACGATTCTACGAACTAATTCGTCTTTCTTTTTTGCCGTACCGACTATAAAAATCCAACATATAAACGGTATACCGTATAAAAATAGTCTCAATACATATCCAAAATCAGATGAACCAAGGTTGATCTTCTGTTTGATAAAATGTCCGAAGGATACTAGACTGTGAACGATCAGATTTTTGGGGTACTGGTAGGCGCTAAGAAAAAAATGAGAAGACAAATCTATCGACACAGCATGTGAGGCACTGCCAAAGCGAGATTCCAACTCAAATTCATATTGCACACCTTTTGAATTTTCTATCACCGGAAATCCAAATGGAAACTCTAGATTCTCCTCCAATATTCCTGTACGGTATGTGTTTTGGGAATACCACTCCTTTTTTCCTTTTTCCCTAATACGGAATACAAGTACATCTTCCTTCGAGTACTCTGGTTTCTGAAAGGAAACAAATCTCAATGCAAGTAATCCAAGGTAATTGTCGTTCGCTGTAAATACTCCTGTAATTTTTTTTGACGCAAGTAATGGTCCAGGGTTTTCTAGCCGAACGTCGATTGGGGTATGTCTGTGAGTGAGTATTAAAGGACCAAATCCGTAGTTGAAGTATAGAAACCCGAATAAAAAAAAGGCAAAGGCACATCCTGCCACACTTAGGTATATCACCCACCATGGACGAAATAATCTGTTCATACTTTTCTTGCAACCACGAAACATGATGGTAAGATATAGCGAACGAACGGAATGGTATTTATCACTCTATATAGAGGTGAGTCACCCTGAATAAATCCACTCTCGTACTCTATTGTACATCCATTTGCTGTAAGCATATGACTAATATCAAGTATATTAGTGACGACAATCGCATCATCATCATATTGGAACGTTTCTCGGACGATCACTGGCATTTTCTCAAATGCATAGTCATGTGTCACACATTTTTGGATCACACGAAATACGTTTTTTATCTTCTGTCTTGGACCGGCAATTTTGGGATGAGGACTATTCATGATTGCAGAGAGAAAATTTGGGCATCCTACGATAATGTACCCACCTTTTTTTAGAACCCGTATTTGCTCTTTCAGAAAAAGTGTTGGATCGATCGTATGTTCCAGAACATTAAATGAGCCAACTACATCAAACATGCTGTTTTTGAATGGCAATATCTTCCCATCGTATGCGAAGACATTTTTGAGGCCCTTTTTTTTCGTGGCTTGTACAAATAGTTTCGAAACATCGACACCATATCCGAGTGAGAATCCTCTTTTTTTTAATTTTTAAATCACGAATCCGTTTCCACATCCGGTATCCAGATATTTTCTTTTTTTTGTCGCCACGTATGTTTCTATCGTGCGGATATATCGCGCGTAATACTCTGCAGGTAATCGATCAAGCTCAGACAGATACGTTGAGTTTTCTTTTTTTATTTTCTGGGCGTGACCTGAATGGTCCCTACCCGTGCTCTCGCCACTTTTCCCGTGTCCTACTTCTTCACCAATCGCATGCACTGTCCCGATCACAAGCATGCTATATATCCAGATGCTCAGTTTTTGAAGCTCACCCGTCATCTCAAGACGCATTGCCAGCGCTGCTAGAACCACACCTGCAGCCGCCACAGCAAAACTATATCTACTCGTTATAGTTCTTGAGGCTATACATGCTATCCATACAGCAATAATGATATATATGACGCCATCGTATACATCATGAATATATGCTATGTCCACGACCATGAGTGCGATAAGTATATATGGGATGTAGGGCATTTCGTTTAATTTTTTTGTCCATACCATGAGCCACAATATATATATGATTAGCGGTAGAAGATACAACGTAGAACGTAATAAAAAAATCGGATTCGTAAATGAAGACACTATCTTCGCAAAAAGAAAATGAATCAAAGTATTCGTATTTGCCATCAAATCACTTTTTTGAAATTGGTACCCAACCATAAAAAGCGGTGATCGTCTATCTAAACGAATTGCGTTTTGTTCATTCCCATTGAGCGATTCAATTTCAAATTCGTATCTCTTTCCATCTGAATCTCCGATAACCGGAAATCCAAAGGGATACTGGAGCTGACGTTCAAGTGCGCCTGACCTGACGGTATATTCGTGGAGCCAGCCTGTCGATCCAAACTCTCGTATGCGGAATACAAGCACGTCTTCACTAGCATATTCAGGTTTGACGAACTGTTCAAAGCCCAAGATAACCAACCCTACGTGATCTTCAGATGCAGTAAACTGTCCTTTGATTTTCTGACTTTTATATAGAAAGCTGTCGGTTGATGACTGGATGGCAGATATATCCTGGAGGTGGGTCAATACAGAAAAACTCACTTGGTTATTAAAAACGAGTGATCCGACAAACCAAAAAGCCAATAATATACATGGAATGAGCCAAATAAAGACAAACTGGAATATTCCACGGGTTTTCATATCCGCTTCCTCCAGCTACTAGACATATACAATGACGAGGCAACTAGGGCCACCACACTTATGATAAGTCCATAATAAAGATATAGCTGCGGTTTAAAATATAACGTTACCGTCGCATCGATACTTCCATCCGTATTGACCGTGTACGACTCTTTTGGAAGCGTCTTTTTCAAGCTATCAGGATCCACAAGCCACGAGTTTGAGATACCATCAGATGTGTCATGAGTATCGTTTGCAATTGGTGCCTCCCAAAGATAGCCAAGATCCTCAAGGGCAAAAAAGACAAACTCCCCTGGACATTCTATCGCGCCAGTTTTCTTTTCGCTCGGACACACCTCTAGTTTCGTATGTATGGAAGGAAATAGTTTCCACCCATCATGGAATGTATCGTTAAATGTGATTTCTCTTGCCGATTTGAGGTTTCGTATATGTATCTCATACTTTACGGGGCTAATTTTTCTATATAGGATATCTGTCGAATCGATAAGTGTATTTGGGTCCTTCGTCTCATACAGAACATAGTGACCCTGCGCACTTTCAAGTACTTTTTTTCCGGCTATTGCGGACATAAATTCAGCATCCTGTTTTTTTAAAAGATTCTGGTCGTATATCCATGATGAGAGAACTTGGGGTGGAATATTATTCGTCACCAAAATATAGTTGATGTTATATCCATGAAGAATTTTTCGAAGTTCCTCGTATCTTCGTTCAATGATGATTCTGTCGATTGTGTTGGCCTCTTTGGAGAAATTAAAAGATAGATGTCCAGATATATCATTTACACCACTAAATATCTTTACCGGCGATACGCCAACATACACATTGTCAGATGTATCGTCTTTAACAACAGTATATGAAGATGACCCGAAAGGCACACTCAAAATCGTATTCGTAGAAGAGATTCGAGATGAAATCGTATGCATAAAGTCCATATATTCATCAGGCATACGCATGGTTTTGTAGACATTATCCGTTGTCCAAAGAGGTGAATTGACGGTTGATTTGACGGCAGAAAAATTTATGAGGATGATGACAAAAAAAGCAAATTCTAGGTATCTGATACTCGTAGGAAATCTTTTTTTGAATATAATGAGACTCACCGTGATAATGATGGAGTAGATGATCACGTATCCGGGTGCAAATTTATCAAAAAAATTCCGAAACATGACAAATCCTGGTATCCGTCCAAACGTAAGAAATACGTCTTTCAACGGACCTATGTTAACGGTAAAAAAATAAAGAGAGATCAGAAAAGCGAGGAGAAGTGTCAAAAAAAGTCCACGCTTGTGCCGATCTAGATACTGTCTATATCCCCAGATACCAACGGCACATACCCCGAGAAAAAGGAAATTGAGGAGAAATGTGTGATCATACAGACTCAGAAAATCGTTTTTTAGCTTCCATCCGAAATCAAATGCTATTTGTCTATGAAATAGATTCAGTAGTGGATACATAATTGTCCCATTAGCTGTCGACAATACAGTTGGAACAAACGTATCAGCAAACCCTTTTGAAAGAAATTTATCTGCATAGCTCGTTTTATCAAGCACTACATATGGTGCAATGAAACCGATAAGCCAAAATGCTTGAGGCAAAATGATGCATGTGAAAAATGTCAAAGAACGCCGAAGGAATATGACGAAATCTTTAAACGAATGAAAAAATAGCAGAATCGGTGCCACGAGGATCAGTGGCAACATGAATCCAAATAGCCATGGCACCGCGAGAATAGCAAAAGAGAAGATAAAACAAAGAATCATGCACAGGTATATGTTCGTAAATTCACCCGTCTTTAGGTATCGAACATAGTAGTATCCTACTGCTGGAATTACAGCTAAAAGCCAAACAGCTGTCAAAAAAATAAAAAGTTGATTGATAATAAGTATTGGAGAAAGAAGATAAAATACACTCCCCAGACGAAGCTCTATCCAATACTCAGAAGATACATCAAATAACTCTTGAATAAATCTGTGCATGTATATGTAGCCCATGACTAAGGGGAGAGAAAAGGCTAAATAACTTAAAACCACACCATTTTGTAGGATGTTCCCAAGGAGCATCCATATCAGCAGGAAAGGCATAAAATATTGATTAGAAGTGTAAATGCCTGTACTCGATACATTTATCCAGGTAAAGTATGTGACATTTCTTAAAAACTCAAATGGATATGTATAGAACAATCGAGTGTCATCACCGCCTACAAACAACTTCCCATCAAATACATAATATGGCAGTGCAACTAGGGCAAGAATAACTGTCAGATCAATAATTGTACGAACGGTTTTTTCCATAGTGTGGATTATAATCGTCGATGTCCGAATAGAATGCGTTGCAGACCCTCAAATGTTCCACATGTATACTGCCAAACAGACCACAAACGGTGACTGAGTACAAAATCTCCCATGCCTCGATACATCATCATTTTATACGCGTAATACATCGCAAATACCCAAATCCAAAATAGTGATATGAAGAAATTTTGGATTCTGGATGAAAACAGTGAATGAAAAATCAGTCTATTTCTAGCAAATACGTATGGGCGCCGTGGGTCACTCATAAAATGATACAGATAGTCGCGTTTGGTACCATCGGGTTCTTTTCGTTCGATGTCATGATAAATATGCGCTTTTTTTACAACACAGATCCGATATCCTGCAGCACGGATCCTATAGGCAAAATCACTTTCCTCATACATGATGCCAAAGTTTTCATCAAAAGATATTGCATGCTTTTTTAAAACATCTGACCGCACCATAAATGCATTTGGCACGTCGGCCGTCTCCCACACATCCTTCATGTCATCTGAAAAACACCTAGGTTGGTACGTTTTTGTAGTCCACATATTCCGTTCAGTTTTTAACCATAAAATTGCGGTTTTATCAGGATATCCATAATTCACTGGTCCCAATTCGCCTATCGTTGTATCTTTTTGAAGCACGTCTACCATCTCTTGTATGGCATTTGGGTGAAGAATATTATCGTCATCGATAAAGAATATATACGACCCTTTTGCTCGTCGTATTCCCTCGTTTCGGGATCCGGCAGTAAATTTGTTTATCTCTTGTCTCACTATGATGATTCGCTTATCCCCTTTGTAGAGGGCACGAGCTTTTTGGGCAGTTCCGTCTGTCGATGCATCATCGATGATGAGTATTTCTATGCGTTTATATGAGCTACGAAGGATACTTTTCACCAATCGAATAAGCATATCCTTTCGGTTATGCGTTGGGATCACGATGCTGACAAGTGGACGAGATTGAATCATGTAAAGAATGCTCGTATGCAGGTAATGACGTATGTCTGCTGTTTCTCTGTCAGCTCTGGATATATCGGCAGGCTGATCATGGTATCAGCAAGCTCTTCTGCTACTGGAAAACTGCCTTTCTTGTATCCCAAAAAAGCGTATGCGGTCTGGAGGTGAGGTGGTACAGGATAATGGATCAGTGTCCGTATCCCCTCTGCTCCTAAATACTCACGAAGTGCATCGCGTTTTTTTGTTCTGATAGCAAACACGTGATATACACTTGTGGCGTTTTTCTCAATCACGGGGAGCACGATATCACCGACGTTGACTAGCTCTTTTGTATAGCGCCGTGCGATCCGAGTACGTTTTCTATTGTTTTCCAAAAGGTGAGATAGTCTAATTTTAAGAAATGCCGCTTGAAGCTCATCAAGGCGTGAATTATATCCAATGATATCGTTATAGTATTTTTTTGTTTCCCCATAGTTTCGAAGCCTACTGATTTTCTCAAAAAGAGCATCATCGTCGGTCGTAATCGCGCCTGCATCCCCGATGGCCCCAAGATTTTTCCCCGGATAAAAACTGGTCGCATTCGCGTCGCCAAACGCACCAGTCAAGACAGTACCGTATTTTGCGCCGTGCGACTGGGCATTGTCTTCGACGACATGTACATGATTTTTCTTGGCAATCGCTATGATGTCGTCCATCTTGCACGCCTGTCCGTAGAGGTGTACTGGGATGATCGCTTTTGTTCGCTTGGTAATGGCACTACTGATTTTTGTTGGATCGATATTGTATGTATCAATTTTTGGTTCAACGAGTACTGGTGTCGCACCAAGACGTGAAACTGCAATCAGTGTCGCAATATAGGTATTTGACGG
>CAZQGM010000043.1:0-9097 GCA_964592885.1 uncultured Gammaproteobacteria bacterium | reverse complement strand
CGATTGTCTTCATTACATTATTAGTGATTGTTTGACTTACACAAAAATCTTCTTTGGTCCATGCTGACCTTATCCGGACTTTAGCGTATTTAATCATTGGAGTTATTTTGCCGCCGCTTGTCGCGGTGCTTCTTGCCGTCAAAAAAAAATGGGTTAATGACATCGATATCAGCAATAGACCTCAGCGGGTACGCGTTCTCGCTGTTTTAGGAGTTTTACTAGTACTTGATGCGGTATATATCCGAATGCTGGGTGTCCCAGTGCTTGATCAGCTCTTTAGACTATTTGCCATGTGGTTTGTAGGATTTTTTCTCATTACTCTCGCAGGATGGAAAATCTCAGGACACATAGGCATATATACCTTTTGTGTGCTTATACTCACGAGCTGGCTCGGTGCACATTTGAGTGTTTTATTTTTCTTTGTACCACTTATTGCCTGGGCACGATTGACTCTCAAAAAACACACGATATCACAGCTTATCGGAGGTTTCGTATATACCATAGCACTATATACAATCGTCCAAGCAATATAACGTGTTTTAGCAATGTAGCAATGAGGATATCCAACAATGAAGTTTGGAAGCGCATTTTCGGACAATGTCATCATTGATCGGGGAAACAAACGGATGTTTCGTCCCGGAGTTCATGCGTGGTGGAGTGGATCAGGACGTGCACTGCTTTTTTCAACTGCACTTTTTTTGACATTCTTCGTTTTGGTTTGGCGACTGTTTGATCTTACCATCATCCAGGGGCATCGATACCGGGTGCTTGCCGAAGGGAATCGTACAAAGGAGCTCATTCGTCACGCGAGTCGTGGGATTTTGTATGATCGGACCGGAAAAGCACTCACCGAAAATATCCCTGAGTATCGGCTGATTCGTCCGTGTGAGGGGGCGGATGGGAAAAAAGGAACTGCTTGTACGAGCCGTCTCACTCGAGAAGAAGGGGATGTCAAAGAAAAAGCAGGTCTTCCATCTGGGTCATTTCTTGAAGTTGACTACCAGCGCCGGTATCTCTATCCAGAAGCTGTTGCTCACGTATCAGGCTACATAGGGGAGCTGACGTCAGATGAAATCAAAGATGAATACTATCTGTCTCACAATTACGGATATGGAGATATTATCGGTCGGACTGGCGCGGAAGCGATTTTTGAAGACAGGCTTCGCGGGCGAAATGGCAAGGAGCTTGTCGAAGTCTCTTCAGATGGCAGGATACTACGGACGCTTGGCCGAGATCCTGAAGTCTCTGGAGAATCGATCACACTATCGATAGATGCCGCGCTGTCCCAGGTCGCGGCTGAGGCGTTCCCGCCCGGAAAAAAAGGCGCCGTTATCGTCTCAAAACCACAGACGGGAGAGATTCTCGTTTTGTACTCATCGCCATCATTTAATCCCAATCAGTTCACGCTTGGTATGACAAACGACCAATATCAGGCGCTCGTAACGAACGTCGATCGTCCGATGTTTAATCGAGCTATTGGCGGTGTATATCCTCCTGCATCGACATTTAAAATTGTCACATCGCTTGCCGGTCTCATGGAAAAAGCTATCACCAAAGACACTCGCGTAGAAGATACCGGGGTCATCAAAATTGGACCGTATGAGTTTCCAAACTGGTTTTTCAAACAGTATGGCAAGACAGATGGGATGGTCGATGTCACGAAAGCGCTTGCTCGAAGTAATGATATTTTTTACTACAAAACAGGGGAAGCCCTTGGCGTGACGAAACTTGGGGAGTGGACAAAAAAATTTGGTGTCGGTAAGCCACTTGGTGTCGAGCTTCCTGGAGAGGCATCTGGACTTGTTCCTGATCCTGAGTGGAAAAAGAGTCGGTTTAGTACTCCTCAGGACATCCTCAACCGCAACAATGAATGGTATTTGGGAGATACCTATCATATCTCTATCGGCCAAGGATATATGCTAACGACCCCGATACAAGTAAATGCATGGACAAATGTCGTAGCCAATGGTGGGCGACAGTGTCGTCCGACGATACTAAAAAACGATTCTTCAAACGGAAATACGTGCAGAGATTTTGGTATCCCGAAGGATACCGTAAATCTGGTCATGACCGGCATGAGAGATGCCTGTGATACCGGTGGGACTGGTTGGCCATTTTTTGGTTTCGGGATAAAAAAACCTATTCCAGGCGCGGGTACTGAAGCATCTCCATCTGCCGCAACCACACGTATCCGTATTCCGGTCGCGTGTAAGACAGGGACGGCCGAATTTGGAGATGAAGACACTGATCCACATGCGTGGTTTACTGCGTTTGCGCCTATCCCGAAAGCAGTGGCAGGAGCTGTGTCAGACGATAGTATTACTGGGGAACCTGAACTCTCGGTTTCAGTCCTCGTCGAAAATGAAGGCGAGGGATCGGATATCGCCGCGCCAGTTGCCAAAAAAATATTTGAAGCGTGGTTTTCACGATGATGAATATTCTCACTATAACAGCTACATATCATCCATCATCAAATGGTGTCGCGATATCAACCAAACGCATGGTTGATGCGCTTCGGTCGGAAGGCCACACGGTTCGTGTGATCGGTCCTGGATATCTTTCTCGAGACGATGCTTCATACATTCCATTTCCGTCAATACGGAGTGTCTATGGGGTTTCTCCTGATTATCCAATCGCTCTGCCGTTTTTGGGATGGGGAGCCATGCGGGAGATCACATCGGTTCACTGGGATATCATCCATGTTCATCACCCATTTGTGTATAGTCGATTTGCATTGTCTCTTGGTAAACGTCTTGGGTGTCCGGTCGTGGCGACATTCCACTCTCAATATGACACGTTTTTTTCGACGTACATCCCATTTTTTGGATTTTTGAAACGTATATCGGTCTATGATCGATTATTTCTTGATCCATTTTCCCAGATGAATGGAGTCATCGCACCGGCAAAATGGCTACAAGATGACTTACGGGTACAATTTCCGGATCAGCATGTCTCATTTGTATCCACAGCTGCTCTAGATGATTTATTTCTCCAAGCGCGACCATGGTCACATCGTCCAAAAAATCGGTCATCTGGACCCGTATTTCTCACTGTCTCACGACTTCAATTGGAGAAAAATCTTGAATTTCTTATTCGTTCATTTAGTGAATATCGCCATCGATATGCAGCTGGAACATACGTGATCGTTGGTGACGGGACTCATCGCACCCTGGTCGAATCCTGGATCAAACAGTATGATGTGGATGAGTATGTTCGATTGGTCGGTCGAGTCCCGAATGATGAGCTACCATCTATATATGGAGAGGCCGATGCATTTCTCTACGCATCACGAAGCGACACGACTGCATTAAATGTCCTTGAAGCTATGGCAAGTGGCGTACCGGTCATATCAGTCGATAGTCGTACTGGTATGGAGATTGTATCTGACCACATCAATGGACGGATATCAAAAGAAGAACCTATGACGTTTGCTGATGCCATGAATGATACGATTAGGCAGCAACAACGCTACGGGAGGCAAGCACAAAAAGAGGCAATGCGCTACGAGATTCGATCAGTAGCGCATACACTTATTGATGTCTATCAGGATGCATGTGATCGATTCGTCCAGAAACGCGCCGCATGACTAAATACGATCCACTCCACAATGCAGCGATACTCTGCAGGTCAGCACTTGACGCGTGCTCGATTCGGGAGGGGATTTGTGCTGGTGCACACCATTTCACTGATCTATGGGCGAGAGATAGTCTATTTGCCTCGCTTGGCGCGATTGCAGTAGGGATGCATACGCCCGCTCGGTGCACGATTGATACATTTATTCGACATCAACGTTCAGACGGGCTCATCCCATACAGAATACTTCGGAGCCCTACGACAATCGCCAAATACTTCGGCCATCCACGGTACTACCGAAATCCAAAAGCAGATTTTCGGTCTCATCAGTCGGGTGGCATTGTTCCAGATGGCGGATTGATGACCGCGATTGCAGCAAGTACATATATCGCTAGCACCCACAATCACACCCTTGCCCATATCTGGTATCCACGACTTGTCAAAGCGATCGACTGGTACGATACGCGCACCCGTGACGGGCTAATCGGTGAGTGGTTTCTGTCAGAATGGGCAGATGCTGTGATGAAAGTTGGGCAGACACTCTATACCAACTCGCTTTACTATGCGGCGCTCGATGCGATGGTTTCGCTTGCACGGTTCTCGCGGGATACACAAAACGTCACTCGATACAGCGCACGGCGAGATGCAGTATCGCAGGCAATTCATCATACGTTATGGAATGGTCGATATTTCTCTGATTGGCATGACTATGCCCGGCATGAGTATCTATCGACGCATCAAAATCTTCTAGCTGTGTATTTTGGGTTAACCTCCCAGATCGAAGCAGTATCTATCATTGATCAGATACATACTCACGTCAACTGTGACTGGACCATCGCATCAAATACACCCCTCTATCCCTGGTGGCGTATTCCCATACAGAACCATATCCTTGGGATGGCAGATTATCACAATGGCTGCAGGTGGCTACAGCCTGGGATACTTTACGCTATAGCGCTATTTAGGACGGGTAAACGTATTGAGGCTCGTCGTCAACTTCAACGTATCGCCGAGTTCATCTGTCGTCATGGGGGCGTGTATGAGGTGTATGAGCAGGATGGAACTCCCCTAAGAAGAAGCGTATACAAATCAGAGCACTCATTTGCCTGGTCTTCGGGACTCTTTCTCCTGGCACATTCGGAGATCATAGGTAAGCCACACGTCTGAAGTTATTCGATATCAGCGACAAGCATCCGGTGATCTGATCCATATCGTCGGACTGACACTTCTGTTGCCACGACCCGCATCGTGTCAGGGACGAGGATATGATCAAATTGTAGAATCGGAATTTTTGTGACACTCGTCGAGATACCTTTAAAAATATTGGTGCATTTGAGGTACGAAAAAAGTGATTCGAACTCTTGACGCTCGTTGATCCGATAGTCGAATTTGGTAAACCCTCGGAGCCATCCGGTCAGTTTTGTAAAGAGCGGACTATCTACGACGTTGTAGTCACCGCAGTAGATGACCGGCATGCCGCCCGGGATATGTGTGATGAGTTCCATGAATGCCGAGAGTCGACTTCGGATACTCATGGCGCAAGAAAGCCGCATATTGACGACACGCGATGGACCTGTTGGGCTATCATACGTGATCACGATTGCGT
The DNA here is from genome assembly GCA_964592885.1 of uncultured Gammaproteobacteria bacterium. GTDB lineage: Bacteria > Patescibacteriota > Microgenomatia > UBA10105 > UBA927 > CAZERT01. Next base: position 3,918 of record CAZQGM010000043.1, on the reverse strand, counting down.
TGTGCTGCTCGATACGAGCTCCAAGCATTCGATAGATGATGCGATCCAGGATGGATCGACATGCTGTGTCTATGTATGGAATCTCCATCTCGTCGATGACAGGATATCGGAGCATCGTGACTGTGTATCCATTTTTCCGAGGATCTCTACTTAAAAAGTCGTAACTTGCATGTGTCGAATAGCCTGGCACTTTTCGGAGATGATGGAGTACGGACTGAGAGACTTCCTGAAAACAGATGACATCGGGTTTTTTAGCCAGTGCGATATCTGCAGCATAGACTGCTTTTTTATTTCCAATTCGCAGATTCCAGGTGATAAAGCGCATAGGCTATTAATAGTAACCCGAGTAACCCGAGTGTACTATATTATAGTAACTAGTGTTACTAATACCTATGACCGATGCAGAAGCCTCAATCGGTTTTTCTATATTTCCGGGTATCGGGCCCGTGCGATACCGACTTCTTGTCGATTATTTTGGGAGCGCTATCGCTTCGTGGAATGCATCGCTTGGGAAGCTAAAAGAAACTGGGCTTGGTGATATGCTAGCCGAAAAATTTGATCGGTTTAGGAAAGAAACGTCGATACCCTCCTACATATCATCGCTTCGTGATGCGCACATCACCCCAATTATTATTGGTGATAGCCACTACCCAAAACAGCTCGCTGCAATCAGCGACCCACCAATCGTGTTGTATGTAAAGGGTCATCGGGGAAAAGAGTTGGTAAACTGGGATCGGGCTATCGGGGTCGTGGGAACCAGAAAGATGACAGAGTATGGACGGCAGATGACAGAATATATTGTTCGCGATCTCGTGTCTGCAGGATGTCCAATCATCTCGGGCATGGCATACGGCATTGATGCGGTTGCGCACGAGACGGCGATCTCTATGCACGGCGCGACCGTTGCAGTACTTGGATGTGGAGTAGATATTATCGCCCCTTCAAGTAATTATCGCATATACCATACGCTGTCAGACACTCCTGGAGCGGGGGCCGTTTTGTCTGAAATGCCACTTGGCTTGCGGCCAGGTAAAGGGCTTTTTCCTGCCAGAAACCGCATCATCAGTGGATTATCGCGAGGTGTGGTGGTCATCGAGGGAGCAGAGGATAGTGGTGCACTTATCACTGCCAGGTATGCGGCAGAGCAGGGTCGCGACGTATTTGCCGTCCCCGGAGATGTGCGGTCACCGACAAGCCGAGGGGTCAATGCACTTCTCAAAAATGGAGCGACGCTTATTGAAAGCGGGGCGGATATATTAGCGGCATATTCCATTCCAGTCCGTCCGTCTCGTGCTACAATATCAGTTCCTGAGTCCCTAAGTCCGGTCGGAAAAGCGATTTTTACCCATATAGAAGCGCATGGTCCGACCAGTGTGGACGAGCTCATTCGGGTGCTTGGGTATCCATCATCAGATATTCTTTCAGAAATATCACTGCTTGAAATTTCTGGATCAGTTCGCGATCATGGAGAGAAGGTATATGGGATTGTGACGTAATGCATCCTTATTTGAAGGATTTCTATAATAGAGATTGCCACCCGAGTTAGACTCGGTCGCAATGACTTTTTAATTTCTTTTATGAAACTTATTTTTGTAGAATCACCGACAAAGGCACGTACTCTTACTCGTTTTTTGGGTGATGGATATCGTGTAGAAGCCACCATGGGTCACATTCGTGATCTCCCGAAGTCTGCGCTTGGTGTTGATGTTGATCATGGATTTATGCCGACCTATGGCATTCCACAAGAAAAAAAGAAGCGGGTAAGTGAACTTGTTGCCCTTGCCAAGGCAGCAGACGAAGTGATCTTGGCATCTGATCCTGATCGTGAAGGTGAAGCTATCGCGTGGCATGTGGCAGAAATTCTTCGAGAAAGTCTCAAAGCCAAAAAGACGAAAAAAACAGATGTAGCTGATCCAGTTGAAGGAAAATCATTTACGCGCATCTCTTTTCACGAAATTACGGAGTCTGCGATCAACGAAGCATTGTCTCACCCAGGGATCGTTGACATGCATCTGGTTGATGCCCAACAAGCTCGTCGGATACTTGATCGACTCGTGGGATACAAGCTCTCGCCACTTCTCTGGCAAAAGCTCGGTAAACGGTGGTTGTCAGCTGGACGCGTCCAGTCCGTTGCTGTTCGCTTGATCGTTGAACGTGAGCGCGAGATCGAGAAATTTGTCCGGGAGCCGTACTATACGATTGCCGGCATATTTGACGGGAACGGTGATAAAAAAGATCAGATTACTGCAAACCTCATATCCCACGATGGCACCAAGTACGAATCAACCATCACACTATCACTTTTTGATGGCGAGTATTCGACGACCAAGACATCGATCGAATCCGAAGGTGCAGCCGCTTCGATCGTCGCAGATTTTGCCAACCCTTTTACTGTCAAAGCCGTTGATAGCAAAACAGTTCATCGAGCCCCAGGAGCACCATTTACCACGTCTACGTTGCAACAAGATGCAGGGCGACGGCTGTATTTTTCCGCGAAAAAAACGATGCAGGTCGCACAAAAGCTCTACGAAGAAGGCTTTATTACCTATCATCGGACAGACAGCGTCAATTTAGCAGATAAATTTGTAAGTGAGGTTCGTGGATATATCAAAGAGACGTATGGTGATGCCTATGTGCCAGATGTACCCAAAAAGTTTCAAACGAAATCAAAAGTGGCCCAGGAAGCGCATGAAGCTATCCGTCCGACAGATGTGAAGCGAACCGCCGAGGATTTTGTCGAGGGAGGCGGGGAACTTAACCACGATCACAAACGACTCTACGAACTTATATGGAAACGATCAGTTGCGTCGCAGGTAAAGGAGGCCGTGTTTGAATCGACAAGTATCCAGATCACATCATCAAATGGGTACCTCTTTACGACTCAAGGATCTGTGGTCGTGTTTGATGGATATCTCATCGTCATGGGGCGGGAAAGTGGCGAAGGAGTACTACCAAAAGTGACGGTTGGTGACACGGTGTCGCTTGTCAAAACAGATGTGGTCAGTCATGAAAGCTCTCCACCACCTCGATATACCGAGGCCAGTCTCGTAAAGGCACTTGAAGAAAAAGATATCGGTCGACCATCCACATACGCACCAATCATCAGTACGATCGTCGAACGCCAGTATGTGAAAAAAGAAGATAAAAAACTCTTTCCTACCGAGCTCGGCGGGTTAGTTACTGACTTTTTGGTTTCGTATTTTCCTGATGTCATGAGTCTGCCGTTTACCGCCCGGATGGAAGGAAAACTTGATGAAGTAGCCAATGGCACGAGTCAGTGGCCGCCAATCATCGAGGAATTTTTCAGTCCTTTTTCTATAGATCTTGCGAAAGCGTATGAAAATGCAGGAAAAGTGAAGTTGTCAGTCGAACAACTTGAAGAAGCATGTCCCGACTGCAAATCACCGCTCGTGCTTCGGACCGGACGATATGGAAAGTTTGTCGCATGTAGTGCATTTCCCAAATGCCGGTACACACGACAATATGGTGAGACGGTTGCTAATGTTGTTTGTCCCAAATGTGGTGGAGCTATCGTTTCCAAGCGTAGCAAAAAAGGGAAGACATTTTATGGATGTAGCAATTATCCGACCTGCACATTTGCCGCGTGGAAGAAAGAAGATATAAAATAAACATAGGCGGACGAAGTTTCAAGTTCCAAGAACCAAGTTCCAAATAATTGTGATATGAATAATTTTGGATTTTAAAACATTTATACGTGATTGGAACTTGGAAGTTGGTACTTGGTATTTTCTAGAACATATGGATGACCGGGCAAAAACCATCACAGCGACTGCAATCATCGTAGTGATTGTTTTCGTGATCATTATGATCATATTTGCTATCGCATTTCATCGAAAAACAGTTTCTCCAATCCCTGACGAGAGCGGAATCAAAATTATCTTTATCACACCGACGATG
>CAZQGM010000042.1:0-9488 GCA_964592885.1 uncultured Gammaproteobacteria bacterium | reverse complement strand
GGAAACAGCAGCAAATTCGTCAATTTGAATCAGTTTTCTCCGTCCATCCTTCCCGCATCTCCCAACCTATCCTCCCCCCATCTCCCAACCTATCCTCTCCCAACCTCCCCATCTCCCTCCTCGATCTTGGTACCGGAGCTGGGTTTCCCGGCATGATTCTCGCCATCATATTCCCAGAAATAAACGTGACCCTCATGGATTCTATCGCTAAAAAAACAGCGTTTCTTACCCGCGTGAAAGAAGCGCTCAAGCTCACAAACGTCACGATCATCACCGCCCACGCCGGTCGGACAGTCGCAGGCCCAAAACCACCTCGACGATTTGAGGAAAGGCGTGTCCCGTTTGAACCACATATCACCCAGAATCTGGAACCGAAACGATATGATCGGATGTACACGATTGTGGTCGCGCGTGCAGTATCATCCTTAAGCACATTACTCCCACTTATGCAGCCATACGTACGGCGTGGTGGCGCACTCATCGCCATGAAAGGCGCCAATCTCCCGAACGAAATCAAAGACTACGAAGCAGTGTTTGGCCCGATAGGACGGCACAATATACAGACATATCTCCTCCCATCAGACACTACTCCCCGTTCACTGTTTGTCATGAGAAACGAATAATGTATAGTTTCATGAAACATTGCTGCTGCACGAAGTACCCGATCATTTTTCTCAAATTGTAACCTAATCATCAATAGAGACCCACATATTCTTATACTCCAAACTACATATTCTTTGAGGATAACGCGAAGAACCGACTATATGTGTCAGTAATTATTTTCAAAACTATACTCTGCTTTGTGCGCCTCTGTACATATGGACGACATTGTCTCGGCGGACTAATCGAACAAAAATACACTAATAAATATATAGCGCACGAGGCGTACCCAACGCTTGTTCTACTAAAAAGGATCATGCCGCTTCTAAAAGTTTTTTGACCAGCCCGATATCAACTACAAGCTCCGTGATAAATGCATCAAACTTCATGGTTTTATATCGGTCAAAGTACTTGGTAAACGCATTGTCGGTTTTGATAAGCTCTATGAGTGCCTTTTTTTTACTCATAAGGATATCCATCTGTATCTCGTCAAAGACACCCGTAAATACAAGCGCTAGATACACGATCTGCACCTCCCACGGGATCGGCGACAGAGGCGCTTGTTTGAGAAGTTCTTCGAGCACTTTCCCCCGCTTGATGGTCTTCATGGTTTCCGGCGTGAGCTCGCTTCCAAATGATGCATATCGCTCCATTTCCCTATAGTTGGCCATAAGAGACCGAACTTTGTCTGACAAGACTTTATGGATAAATATCTGGGTCTGGCGGCCGACACGAGTGACCGATTTATCGACCTGCACGGCCGGATACGTACCCGTCGCGTAGAGACTCGAGGAAAACATGATGTGTCCATCAGTGATAGACATGATATTGGTCGGAATCAAATTACTAAACGATTCAAGGGCTGTCTCGATGACTGGCAACATCGTGATTGACCCGCCTTTGTGAAGCGCATTGAAATTTCCTCCCCGTTCGAGTAAATGCGAGTGTTGGTAGAAAATATCAGCAGGATACGATTCACGCCCTGGGATACGACCGGCTAGCAGTGTCATTTCCCGTATGTATCGAGCGTGCGTCCCGAGATCATCGAGGATGCAGAGAACATCCTTTGACTGATGACAGTAGTATTCGGCGACTGATAGTGCCACCGCCGGCGCGATACTAATCATCGGTGCCGATTCGTTGCTCGTCGCAGCAATGATGATTGTGTAGTCGCTTGCGCCGTTTGCATTCACTGCCTCGGCAAACCGGCGTACTTCCAGCTCTGGCCTACCGATCGCGCAGTAGACGCATATCCGGTTATACAGTTTTTGTGCGAGGATCACGTCGAGATAAAATGATGGCTCGCCTGCCCGCGCCTCTCCAAGGATAAGTTCGCGTTGCCCCTGGGCGATCGGCACCAGCGTATCGATTGCAGTAAGCCCGGTGTAAAATTGTTTTGTGATGATCTCACGTGTCTCGATACCAGGAGCCACGATTTCCAGATCGATCGGATCGGTGGCTGGTGGAAGTGCCGGTTTTCCATCAATTGGCAGTCCTATGGGGTTGATTGCTCGACCGAAGAGATTGGAGGATATTGGTAGTCTCAATCCCTCTGTCGATGGCGAGAAGCTGTCCCCTGGAAGTGGACGATCACTATCAAGCATGAGTGCCTCGATGCGATGATTGTCGAGAGCCGATACAAGTGCACGACCGCCTTTTTTAGTAACGATGATGTCGTTTACGCGCGCAGACGGCAAGCCTTCGACGAAGACCAAGTAATCTTGTGCTGATATGACATATCCGATTTCTTCCATGTTATGAAGTCGAGTTTGACTCGACGTATCCTATTTCTTCCATGCTATATATCTTAGCCAGTTATGCTGTACTTTTCCGAGCTAAAACCCCTTCTCCTAATGTATCAAATATATGAAATAATTCCTCTTTGTGTTGATCGAGAAAATAGCGAATCCCATACTCCTGATACACGCCATCGACAGCAATCCCAGCCCCGATCCCAAGAGACGCGTCTTCCCGAAACTCCATAAGCATGTCGGTATCATACTCCGAACGAACCCATGCACCGATCGTATGCACAAGCTCGGTATCTGTCGGAATCGGCAAATACAAGATAGTCGTCTTGGCTGTCTCCACAAGCCCGACAAGACCATTGGTCACCTCATATACAGCACTACGCATCAGTGTATCACCAAGTCCATCCCGAAATACCGCGATGACATGACCGACCGTCTCAGTATCGTTTGGAGTGACACCAACGCGTTTGGCATATTCGACAAATGACAGTGACTCCTCACCAGCAAAGCAGATCGCCTCTAGGTACTCACGCATGATACGGATACGTCGGAGACACGCTTCTTTGGTAAACGTAGTCTGTAGTAGTGCCCGATAGATCGTTTGTATCTGCGTATCCATACACATTAGTTAAAAGTTCGTAAAGTTCGTAAAGTGAGGATAATGCTTTATAAACTTTCTACTTTATAAACTCCTACACTCCTGCATTTCTCTTTGCCTCTGTCAGCGCTTTAAAAATCATCGCTGCATGATCTTCTTTTGATAGCGTTTTCCCGACGACCAGTTTGACGACATCTGAGACGATATCGAGAATTTTTTCATTGAGAATACGCTTCCGTCGCTCGGCATACATCGCGATTTCTACCTTTGCGGCAGCCATCTCTGCATCAACTTGACTGCGTACCCTACCTTGGATTTCTTCGACAAACCGACTGATGAGCTCTTGAGACTGTGCGACCATGATGCTTGATTTGCTTTCCAAAACGCTCTGGTTTTTTTGGAGCGATTCGTTCATCGATGCGGTCAAGGTCTCGATAAATGCGCGATACGAGGCCTCGGTCTCTTTGGCGTTTGCCTCAAACTCTTTTCGCATGGTCTCTTCGACCGCAGAAAGATGTGCTTCGTATCGATCGGTCAGGGCTTTTCCCTGGATTTTGCTTTCCGATACTGATCTGATCCCCTGAAGCTCTGCTGACACAAGGAGTTTATTTGCCTGCCGCATCGCTCTATGGATGATCGTGTCGGCATGAATTTTGGCTGCTTCTGTATCAGACTGCTCACTTGATTGGCCTGATGAGGCCCGGAGAAGGATGACGATAAATATCACCTGAATAAGCACGACAAACCCGATAAGGTAAAGAAGAATCGGTAGTACGGCAGTGATATCCATGGGCAGTACTTGTATCATACACCCATCTTTCGCTGGTTTGAAGCGTGTTTTTACCAAAAATAGAGATTAACTACCACCCGTTCTTTGCGTATAAATACGTGGGTTGTATTGCGGGATGACCGTATAGCATGGTATAACACCCTAAACGTTGTCTATCACTGCCACCAATCAAGCCATACCCCATGATGTTATTAGAACGAGTGGCCAGATTCAACTTGCCGGGTCAACGGTATTTTGAACATGCTAAGCAACCAACGGAGCCTGATATCTTTTTCCATCTTTTAAGGATGAGAGACGGAGTGCTCCCCCCACAAAACCTCAGAGAGACGATCGACGCAATTGAACGCACCACCGAAATACTCACGCACATACTCGGTCCTCACGCCAACAGTCCTCTCCTTGAACAAATCGCAGGCGACGAAATTGACGAAATCCGACGATCTCATAGACCGTATACATCTAGCCACGATGGGTTTGTTATCATAAACCAAAGTGCGTTACTTACCCCAGTCTTTAATGCTACAGATATCACACCACAAACCGGCATATCTATCATCGCAGAGCTTTTACAGCAAAAAAAGATCCTTTTTCCAGCGCTCGAAGGAGACAAAACATTGGGACCGAATGCCGTATATCCGGACCTTTTTGAAGCACACCTAACCAATCGAATCCTTCTTCAAATCGATCAGACAGATCCTCCCAAAAAAGCACCCAATATCCATCCCGCGTCACGTGTAGGGCACTATCGGATTCGGCTACGCGTCCTAGGTGGACTAACGACCCAGGAGTGTGCTGAGGACTTCAAGCGACAAGAGCTACAAGAGCAGTTTATTCCCGATCATATGGTGGATATGATACGAACGAAAGATCCATTCGGGGCAAAAAAAGACGGTATTCGCATCCGCGTACCAGCTCATTTCGACACGTATTCACGAGACGTGATGGCGACGATCAAAGAGCACTATACAGAACTCGATATATGCCCAATCGTCTATACAGCTGCCACCACTTTCACTGATCCAATGACAGGATTTGATACACGAATCCCAGTATATATCGATCCTAAAGGTCGTTTTTCGTTTCAATTCACGGCCGATCCAGATGCTCCTACTACTCACGTGCTTCATGTTGTCGAAGCTGATACCCGTATCCATGCTCGGCAGAAGAAAGTACAAGGCGAAATGAAAAGACGTCTCTGGAAAACACTACTTCGTGATCTCCCGGAGGCGCGAGAAATCCGACCATTAGTCATCGTGGATACAAAAAAGCACGTCGATCTGATAGCTGAAATGATTAAGGAATTGCGACTTCAGCACGGATTTCCAGTCGATTGGATGCCGGATCTGTATCAGGACGCATGGCAGAGACTCTTTTCTGACGCAGTCCCCGACTACAGGACGCCACAATTGAACACCAGACAGTCAATGAACAAACAATCACACCACGCACTGATCAATGTTGGAGACGCGCGAATACCTATCGTTACTACGATAAATCCAAAGGATGAAAGTGATGGTGCACCCCATTTCTCTATCACCATCCATACCTCATATGGAGATAAAATGCGCCGTGCTGTTGGAACTATGCGGACTACATAGTGTGCGTTCGCTGCTTTATATTTCTATTGTGACATGGTGACACTTTTTTTCGAGATGTGCCACATCGATAGTTTAAACCATAAAAAAATAGAGATTCAAGTTGACGATGAGGATGGTCCACAGACGTTCTTCGTCACTTAAAATATTCGACGCCACGCCTTCTAGTTATCGCAAGAAACGAGAGTGGCATTATACATATCTAATATGTAGACGTTATTTTGGTTATAGGATATAATTCTTCCACGCATTCGTGTATACATTGCGTCGTTTCCTCTCACAAGCGAAGGAAATGAATATACATCGCCACGACGTATATTTAGTCGCGACGATTTTTTTTCGTATACAAAAGTACTTTAAAAATCCCGTGGCATGAACCTCTCCTGTTTGGTCAAATCGTAGACTATGTGTGACCACACAGAATTGGTAAATTGCCACGTTATCTATATCCATTGTTTAACAACAACTACGGGCAAAAAGGAGACCGTAGCCATGAAAACACAAAGAATAATTGCTTGTTTTGTTTTACTGCTATCACTCGTTTTGACAGCCTGTGGTGCGCCCGCTGCTCCCATTTCTGCAAATGCACCTGCGGCACCACCCTCGATTTCTACATATCGAGGATTATCCGTAACCCCAATACAGGATTTCCCGCTCCATATTCAGAAAGGAAATATTGTTAAGGGGTATGGGAGAGTCACAAACATCATCGAGGAAACACTCGATGGAGGTCGAGTGGTACGCTGGTTCCAAGTGAGTGACGGGACAACCATCACCCTTGATGATGTATTCGTGTGCCCAGAGTGTGGCACGTGGGCCAAAACCTTCGGCGCCCAACGTAACTTTACAATCGAAGTTGCTCAAGCTTCGATTGAGGAGACAGCGCTTGGAGTCCCGCAGGGGACTTGGTTTCAGGCGGCTGAAGATGGAGGAGGGCTATTTAAGTCCCCCACTATTTTCACAAAAGATATGGGCATCCCGCTGTCCCGACTCATCAGGGAAGATGGCTGGACCAAGGCAATAGCGAAGATCATGTGGGACTCGGAAGTGCTGAGAACACGAATGGCGCTACTCGGGATATCACATTATGATTTTAATCTAGGGAACCCCTTGATATCCCGCGAAACCAAAACATTCACGGGAATTGCCGACCTTGAACTCGGACGCTACACGGGGACTGCCGATGCGGCTGCCGACGGTTTGGATTACGCAATCCGTCAGCGTCTTGAGTATATGAAGAACTTCGATTTTTGGAAACTCGACATGGGAGTAAATCCAAATGGCCCACGAGCTCCTGCAAGTTACGACGATTTTTTGGCATCTGCCGGAATAGATCCAGACGTCGAAGCTGTGCTTGCAGAGGCGGAAAAAATGCCTAGCGGCGCCAAAGCAACCTCACCTACAGGAGAAATGTCCAAAATTGAGGTAGTAGCGGGCGAAAAGATGATCCTAGTCCAAAGTCGGACGGGAAAGTTGACTGCTATGAAGGCAACGCAAAGCTTTGGGTCGGGAGCGGATGATGCTATCCGTGGGATGGCGACGATCTCCCCAGAGTTGGCATTTTCCGCATCAATGAAGATCCTCATTATCGAAGGGGTCAACTATGTGGTCTTGGTCGCCGACATGGGCTATGAGCAGATCCAGTACCAACGGAGCCTGCTCAATGTGATTCCTCGGAGAGATCAAGAATCGATGAATCACAGCCCCACGCAACATGGGGAGGTGTTCCAAGCGCTCTTAAACAACGACAAAGAGGCTACAGCGTTATTCCGTTTGTATGAAGTCCCCCTGTCTGCCCAACTCTGGGACATCATGAAAGATGGATCTTCAAACGGTCGCGGCGCATGTGCCCCCATCATCCTCCGAGAGGACGGAGCACCAAACCTGGGGGCGATCAACGACAACCTCAAACGCAATTTATACATTGGGCAAGTCTGTGATCTTGCCACCAGGTTCGACCCAAACCAACCAAGCGATAACTTGGTTTTAATCTGGGCTGATGGAACCCGGCACCCAATAAATTTCGATGGGATCCGACCGGCTGACCACTGGTTTATGCCAACCGACATGCCGGATGGCTATACGGAAACCATTAAGCTCCCTCCACAAGCGGTCGGAGTAAACTGCTGGGCTGAAATGAGCTACCATTCAGGACCGAACTCCTGGTCCTTTACACCCTATTGTTCTGGGCGACCGTAAACTTTGGATATAGATATCCCCTCACGCCAACAATACGACAACGTTTCGCGAACGTATGCGAAAAATAGTTATATTGTGCGTGAGGGGAAGGAGGTTTTTTTAGGTAGATATCCCAAAATGCATCCTCTACACATATGTGCAAAGAACGGTAGAAGCATGTCTTGTCATACTTTAGAAGGCGAAGTAATTATCCCACTTGATTGCACTACTGCACTGGGCAATCCCATGGTCAACTGTTCTCGAAGTGGCCCCATGGAACCATGCGCGCGCAACATTGATTCTGCAATCGTGTGAACTTGAAGTCCGGCAAATGACCGTGATTCTGACATGTGTGCTTGCACGAGCTGGGGGGCCTTAATGACATACAATGTAGACGCAGCATCCACATCTGCACCACAGAGACTTTCGTATACTGCTGCTACATCCCCATTCCACATAACCATCCGCTGTTCTCGTCCTGTGGCCGCAATTGCGCGTGCTACGCGTACACTGTCGTCAATGTCTGGCGATGACCATACTGGAAACCACTGTCCAGATTCACTGTATTCCCGTAGTAATTGCTGTGCACCTTCTCCCTCACTATCTCTTGGATTATAAAAACCTATCACAGGAACGCGCGGGTCAATCGCTTGTATTCTCCGGATAAATCCCCCTATATCAGCCCCTTTCTGGATGCGCGTTGGTTGTACGGCATGGTCTACTGTCGATCGGATAAACTGATGCACAAATATCTCATCTTTCAGCGACCCGTTTGATTGAGATGAAAATAGTCTCAAAGGTACTGAAAACACGCTCGCAGTATTCCCCATTGCTCTCAATGATTCAGTCATTCCCTCTGGATTTGCATCAACAATCATAAGATGTGAGTCCATATCAAACTTTCGCATGGCATCATACAGACTCACTGTCGTCTGAACTTCATTCTGAAGAGAAATAACGGCAAACTGACCGGCTGGATGAGAACGAAGTATTGATTCGATTTGCCGCTGTAGCTCATCTGGAGGCATGTCGGACGCCGAAGTAGTTACAATAGATAATTCTTTTTGACTACGATCCCGAAATCCGTCCAGCAGTCCGTGCGCAAATGTATGAGCTGGGTACTCCCCTTGGTTACTTCCCACCACAAGCACTACTCCTGGAAAGAGAGAGAGTTTCTCAGGTTCAGGCACAGGGGGCATCATATCCCTAATAGCTCTGTGCGAATAAAACTCCGTTACGGGCGGCATAATACCCTATAATATCATATCTGGGTACAAATGTCGTTAGGTATCGTGGACGGTCATATCCCTCATCACATCAACTATGTCTTCAACAAGAGAAGTCGTGCATAGACAAAAACACAAACTCCCCTTGACCAACGTTCAGTTATAGGATATATTTTAGCTACCATCTAACCACGGTTATTTGGTAGCTTCTAACCAGTACGTAACGAAATGATCATTCTGCCGCCACGACACGCTGTCGTGACGGTTTTTTTGTATTCTCCGAGTTGATGCCCATTTTCTATTTGAAAAATGCAGCTTCGACTATGAGGGTACGCACATTTACATACCCACGTCTTACGAAAAACACTCCGACATGTCCTCATTTCAGACGGGAAACTGGTAGAGAGATGCTCATACTCTCCCGCTTCCCCGTCTGAAAAAAATGATCAAGGAGAAAAAATGAAAAAACGCATCGCATTGTCATTACTAGGCCTTTTCTCGTGCCTGATCCTATTCCTGGGTGTGAACCCGGGACAAAGTTTCTGTGGTAAGCTTCAGGCCGGCATAGACGCCGGAGAGGTGGTGCTTCAAGATGGCCACCTTTTTATTAACAAAAGTGCAGCGAATATGCTGCACAAATACAGTGCTCTGGGGAACTCGATCGGGGAGGAACTCCTCCCAGGTCGAGAAGGCTTTTATAAAAAGTTCGCAGCCCCCCCAGGCTGCAACCTATCTCTCCCAGAACCGACA
>CAZQGM010000041.1:0-9624 GCA_964592885.1 uncultured Gammaproteobacteria bacterium | reverse complement strand
TGCGGTACTTTATGGAAGCTATGTGATCGTTGCTATCATCGCTATTTTGACTGAATCACATGCCGGCGGACTTGAAACGATCATCGCTAAAATTGTAAAGGCACTATTTCTTTTATCTCCTCCGAGCTTCACTGAATATTTTGTCCCACTTCTTATATATAGCGTACTCGTCATTTTAATCGGAAAAAAATGGCTGGATCGTATGAGTGCATCGCTCTCAAGTGTTATCGTCATTGGAGCCGCGGCATATGTGATCGGTACTGCTCTCTATGCCGTACCTGTACGAGCGTATTTTGAACCTTTAAAAGCACTGCTTGTTGGAAATGGACGTATGCTCGTGTTTCCGGTGTTTCAGTATTTTGGGGTATTTCTATTTGGATACTTCTGGAAGCACAGCGATGACATAGGGCATACCCGATCACTATCCCGATATGTGAGTGCTATCACAGTGGCAGTAGTGACATCGGCAAGTTTTATCATAACTGACAGCTACGCCATCCCTATGCTTGATCCATACAATAGATGGCCACCGTCTATCAGCTTTCTCTCATTTGGTTTAACGATTGCAGGCATCGGATCACTTCTCTATTCGGAATACAGACCAAACTCTTCGTCGATATTTCACCGAATATGTACATATTTTGGTCAAGATGCGCTTGATATCTGGGTGACTAGTACTATCCTCCTATTTGGATATCGTGTCATCGGGCTCCCACATACAGATAGCGTACTAGTCGTGAGTGGTCTAACACTTATCCTTCTTCTCGTATCAACCAGTATCGCATCACTTCATGGCCGCCACTCTCATTCTCTTTTTTCTTTAGTAGCGACCCCTCAAAGCCACGGACATCCGCATGGTGTACGGATAAAAAAAAGATACGCGCTTATGCTCATGGTATTCGTCATAATCAACGCATGGCAGCTTAATGAACGAAAAAATAGCCCTACGCTTGGAAACTATATGCATCAGCAGGTGACGACAGTTGAACAGAAATTACCAGAAAAGGCAATCCTATCCCTAACAGCCGACCGATCATGGGTAGTCACTGGATTTACTGATAGTGACCCCATACAGCTACGTATTTCGTTGACCAATAAAGAGTCTGGAAGCATATTTCCACTATCTTCTTCTATGCATCTTACAATTACTGACAATGGCACACTCATCACGCCTCTATGCGACTATCAAAGTGATGGACTAGTCACCTGTGAAATCGCACCAAATGATCTACCCATTGGGGTCCACACTATCGTTTCGACCATTACCTCTGGTTTTATCATGCACACAAGTCAACCAATAACCGTCGTTTCATCAGCGCCACTTATCATCTCATGGTCTTTTGATTGGGAAGGGTGGGACGCGCCAGATAGTGCACTCGATGAGATTGAAACGCTGAGCACCGCATACATCATCCCGTTTACTCATTTTGTCAGTCCACGGACATTTCTTGATGGAGTTCTTTCAAAAGAAAGGCGAGATTATATTTTGGCTTTTTTGAAAAAACGTCACGCGATGGGTGATGAACTTGCACTTCACCTCCATATGCATTCGGACTTTATTTCGTATGCGGGCGTCCACCCTCGGTTTACTAACCAGTGGGGATATCGAAGTAGCGAAGGATATGATGTGCCAACCCTGGAGTATTCTGAAGATGAGCTATCGCGGATATTTGCGGCGGCAAAATCGTTGTTTGAAAATAGCGGCCTTCCAGCGCCGGTTGGCTATCGAGCTGGTGGTTGGTTTGCGGATAGTCGGGTTCTTTCTATCATCTCCCGGTTTGGTATTCTCTATGATGCATCAGGACGGGATCGACCAAAAACCGGCGCTTTCCGGACAATACCTTGGAATTTGCGTCCAAATGAGCAGCCCTATATCCCATCAGTACGTGATCAAAATGCTCCCGGCGATCCATCCCTGCCAATCCTCGAGATACCAAACAACGGTCATTCAACGTTCGAAACGTCCGTTGAAGAGATGATCACTCGTATCAAATCCATTTATACATCCGGGTATCTACGCTCTCCCACTATGCTTTCCTTCGTATCGCACCCACAATTTGCTGATAAGGAATTTCAAAAAATAGCGCCTGTCCTTACCTATCTTCAAACTATTTCAGCACGGAGAGGCACAGGTCCAGTGGTGTATGCCACTGAAGAAACTATCTATCACCTATGGACGTCAAAACGCTAGTCACCACATTTGAATATACCGCAGGGCTGATGGCACTTAGCATCATCGTTACTCCGATAGTCACAGTCGCGGTTATTGCGTATATACAAAAGCTGTCATGGATTACACGCCTACGTATCCCCATAATGATATGTACTATTTGTCTTGGGTTTACGGGGGAATATTTTCTCTACGAACGACTCATTGTGTATACCTCCCGCATTCCCGCAATCGCCCAGTCAGTCCCATCTAAAACAGTTGCGATGCGGCCTAGCGACCAGCACCTTACTATTACATTTGATGCGCCAGTTCTTGTTCCACTTCTAACTATCAATAGCAATCCTAAAACACGATTTCGTATCGAACCACATGTATATGTATCGGCCCATTTTCCATTTGCAAAAACTATCACGCTTATCCCTGAAACCTCATTTCCTCCTGGAGAGCATACCGTTATGGTCTATATCGCCAATATACATGGGCTTATGAGGCAACAATTCGGCGGTGAACAGTTGGTAGAATTTGTGACTCCCCCTGTGCCCAACGTTGTATCTGTATCCCCACCACATGCATCTATCGATATTCCGATAAACCCCACCATTTCCATAGAACTTTCGGCACCAGCTGACCCATCAAGTATATGGGAAATCAGTTCCAAACCTGCGGCAGTTTTCAAACTATCACACACAAATGGTGCGACACTGACCGTCGAGGCCGAGGAGTCTCTTCAGCAAGGAACCGTCTATGAACTGACACTCCAGCAAACCCCGATACGATATAACACGTCGACAAAACGTGTGGTTGAAAAACTGGAGACGAAAACGGCACTATCGATGCAGTTTACAACACGTAAGCCAGCCCTTGTGACATCATTTACTCCACGTGGACGTGCTATTGCCCCACACTCTGATATGGCATTTGTTTTTGATGAACCCATGGATACGCGTTTGGCGTCCGCATCCATTTCTCCATATCTACAACTCACCCCATCATGGACTCCTGATGGCCAAATCCTTCGTCTCATACATCAGCCATTTACCAAGGGCACCTCATACACTGTTACATTAGATAAAAATGCTCAAACACTTCGTGGAGGGACGCTACTCACTGACGCCATATATACATTTGAAACAGCCGGCCCTGTGACTGTCATTGAAGCATCACCTGCAGCATCTTTTTCAAATGTCCCTATCACATCGACTATGTCATATACATTCGATCAGGACGTGCACAAGCAGTCGGTGGAAAAATTATTTAGCATCTCTCCTGATATCCCAGGGACATTCACGTGGGATACGCGCACTGTGACGTATGTCCCAAAAAAGCCGTTATCTTTTTCGACTACATATACAGTGACATTTAAAAAAGGTCTTTCTGGTCTATATGGGCTCGAGTCATCTGTTGACCAAAAATTTTCTTTTACGACTGTACCAGAAGAATATGTTCTCAATGTACCGTTTTATAAACAGCAAGAATTGTTTACATGTAATATCGCGGCTGCTTTTATGCTTTTATCATACCGGGGTGTGGCTGTGACCGAGCGTATTCTCAAAGAAACCATAGGCTCCGCAGGGACAAGGGGGAATGGCAATCCATATAAAGGATACGTCGCTAATTACGGAACATATTGGGATGCAGTGGCGAGAGGCACTTCAAAGTATCGACCGGTCCGCATCATCAAAAATTGGACTCTCCAGCAGATATTATCTGAAATAGTGAACAACACGCCTGTGATGATCTGGGGCCAGAATGGTTGGTCAGATCCACATGAAATATCCTGGAAAACGAGTGATGGGACAGACATTTATGCGGTAAACGGTATGCACTCATATATTATCAGAGGGTTTCGAGGCCCGATACAATCTCCTACACACATCCTCGTCGTTGATCCATGGCGTGGTATATACGCCATGACTACAGAGGAATTTATGCGGCATGCATCATTTTTTAAAGTCGCGATGGCAGTCGACTAACACCACACGCATCAAACTAGTCCGATATATCGGACTAGTTCTCATAACCGGGATTGCTGTATATCGGTGTTTTTTTGGACTGGGCGTCTCACCGCTTGCCCGATGGGATGAATATACCAATGTCCATGTTGTGAAAGAAAGTCTTACACACAATATATTTCCGGTGCTGTGGTTTGAAGGAAAGCCATTTTTTGAAAAGCCACCACTTTGGTATATGGTGTCAATGATCATCGGACATGTCACCGGTATATCCCCGCTCTCCATGCGATTTGTGAGCGCTGCATCTGGTGTCGCAATCATCATGCTGACTACCTGGATCGGGTACTCCTGGTTTGGTACGATAGCAGGGATCACGAGTGGATTACTGCTTCTTTCGACAGGTCATGTGTTTATCCAAAATCCAGGAGGATTTTTCTCTTCTCATACGTATCGATCTGCTGATGTCGATGCACTGCAACAGATACTCATCCTTTTGAGTGTATGGCTATTTTGGAAAGCATTGGCACGCCCACTATATGGATATCTCGCGATTGTATGTAGTGGTCTAGCATTTCTCACGAAAGGACCACTTGCCCTCATCCCGTGTGTATATGGATGTGTATTTTTGATTCAAAAGAATGTATTCTCCCAGAGGCACATAGGAGCATACACAGGAATACTTCTTCTAACAGTCGCTCCATGGTATATATACATGGCGCTGAGGTACGGGTTTACATTTCTTCAAGATAACATCTGGTACCACATGCTACTACGATCTGTTTCTGCGCTTGAAGGACATACGGAGCCTTGGTGGTTTTATCTCTCTGTTTTACGTAGTCGAGCGATTTTTCCGAGTATCGAACTTTTGGGGCTTTCGTTCGTTTTTTTTATCACCAGAAAAAATATATTTAGAGATTATCGGATAGCCATGCCAATTATTCTTGTTCTATCGATTACGGGAGTAGTAAGTCTCATGCAGACAAAGCTCGCGTGGTATGTCCTACCTATCTATCCGTACGCTGCACTTATGATTGGACATACATTTTCATCAGGCCTCCGATATACACTTGCATACACCCATAAACAATGGAATCCATAGGTCGCATTCAAATAATTAGTCGCATATGTAGAATGCGCCACAATGGATAGTGTGTATCATTTCGATGATAAAATTACATTACTATCCATAGAAAAACCGGCTTTCGCCGGTTTTTCGTTTAGGTTCGTTTTTTAAAACGTTAGTCTTACCAACGTCGGCCGCCACGATCACCACCGCGATCGCCGCCACCAAATCCACCGCGTGATCCACCACCAAAGCCACCTCGGCCTCCGCGATCACCACCGCCAAAACCGCCACCAAATCCACCACCTGTGCGTGGTCGATCTTCCTTCGGTCGTGCTTCGTTGACGACGATTGCTCGTCCACCAACTGTTGCACCATTCAGTTTTGCAATTGCTTCATCAGCTGCTGCATCATCCGCCATTTCGACGAATGCAAACCCCTTCGGGCGACCAGTCATTCTATCTGTGATGATAGATACTGATGCTACAGGTCCTACCTGTCCAAAGAGCTCTTCGAGCTCATTGTTTGTGATTTCATACGGAAGACTTCCGACAAATAAACGTTTTGCCATGGTTTCCCTTTCTGTCCCTGACTTTCTAAGATTCCTAAAACTATACTATTTTGCCTCTACCCTGAACTAGTTTATAGAAAACCTTTCTTGGGAAATGGCGTGTCGGAATATTCTATCTAAAGGACGCTGATATTATACCACAAGACTGGGTATTTACCTATAGAAGGGGGGTCACACATATCGACGCAAGTGTAAATAAAAGACAACGTGGATATACCAAAAAAAACGTCTTGTTTAGCGGTTGTCCCCGTCACCGCGAAGGACTCCCCGTTTTTCTCGGGACATCAGTTTTTGGATGTTTTTTTCGGCAACTACACTCAAGTCCACGCCAAGTTCGAAACTGAGCGCCGCGACGTACCATAAGACATCTCCAAGCTCTTTTACGAGCTCTTCCCGATGCGTGTCATCCAGCTTTCCGTCGCAATCACGGATAAGTTTTTTGACTTTTTCCGCGACTTCCCCGGCTTCACCGTTCAATCCAAGCACGGGATATGCGATATTATTCCCAACATTGGGATAAATCGCTGTTTTTTGTACCTGCTTTTGATATTCTGAAAAATCCATGAGCATTATCGTACTAATCCAAGCGGCATATACCAGGTATATGGCTTGAGACACACTGGGCATTTTGCCGGAGGAGCTTTACCTTTATAGATATACCCGCAGTTGACGCATTTCCATTCCAGTTCTGCTTCAGCATTATAGAGAGTATTTGCATCAAGTCGGGTCGCAATGATGATATAGCGCTCCTCATGTTTTTCTTCAACTTTTTTCAGTTGCCCAAATAATCTCACGGCATCAGGAACTTTCTCTTCGACAGCAATTTTTTCGAAATCTGGATACATCGTCGTCCATTCGTACTTTTCACCCTCGGCAGCTGCCTTGAGGTTGTCTGAGGTGTTTCCATACGCATGAATAGATAGTGTTTCTGACGCCGATACAGAATCGTGAATCATTTCAAAAAGTTCGGAAGCATGGGTTCGCTCTTGATCGGCGGTTTCTTCAAATACACGTGCGATCCACTCGAAATTGTCTTTCCTCGCAATTTTC
Organism: uncultured Gammaproteobacteria bacterium; assembly: GCA_964592885.1. GTDB lineage: Bacteria > Patescibacteriota > Microgenomatia > UBA10105 > UBA927 > CAZERT01. Next base: position 2,818 of record CAZQGM010000041.1, on the reverse strand, counting down.
GCATATTGCGTATATTTATTTCGTGCCTGGCTTTCGCCGGCATAGGCACGAAGAAGGTTTTGCTGTGTGAGTGATGAGATGCTGTTCATATACCCACAGTATACACCCAAAAAAGTGTCTGTGGAGTATTTTTTTAAAAAAATGCCTTATCCTATGACGAAAGTGAGTGCTTTGCCTGTTTTATCAGCACGACCCGTCCGGCCAATGCGATGGACGTAATCAGTATAGGAAGCCGGCTCGTCAAAATTGATGACGCAGGTGACATCACTGATATCTAAACCACGAGCCGCGATATCAGTCGCGACGAGCACTTGCAGATGTCCTGATTTAAAATCATCGAGCGCTCGGAATCGCTGGTTTTGGGATTTATTCCCATGGATGGAATCGACAGAGCATCCAAGTGTCTTAAGTTTGCGCGCCAATTTTTCTACTCCCCACTTGGTCCGACCGAAGACAAGTACCCGTTCAAACCCAGGCTGACGTAGGAGCTCTTCAAGTTTCGTGAACTTATCTTCTTGGCTTTTGGCATATACCACATCTTGAGAGACACTTTTGGCTGTCTCTGCGGTTTTGACTGACACTGTGACAGGGTCGCGTAAAAATGCAGATATGATACCTTTTATCTCTGGAGCGATAGTCGCTGAAAAAAACAATGACTGTCTCTCTTTTGGAAGTAGTCCAATGATGTATTGGATATCACGAATAAATCCCGCATCAACCATCCGATCTACCTCATCTAGGACGATGATTTTAAACGGAGTCAAAAATACGAGCCGCTGATTGATGAGATCTTTCAGGCGTCCTGGTGTCGCGATGATGACATCTGGATTTGCCCGAAGAAGCGATACTTGCCTATTCATACTCGCTCCGCCAATCATGAGAAGTGAGCTGATACCGAGACGTCTGGCGAACTCCTTAAGCTCATCCTCTACTTGCATAGCAAGCTCTCGAGTAGGCACGATGATAAGTGCTTTTTTGGTCCGGTCATGGATAAGTGTATTGATGATCGGGAGCAAAAATGCAGCAGTTTTTCCAGTGCCTGTGTTTGCGATACCTACCACATCTCGACCATCAAGTGCATACTGAATAGTCCCAGCCTGAATTGGTGTCGGAGAGATGTATCCACGACTTGCGATATTTTCTTTGAGTCTTTCGGCTAATGCATAGTCAGCAAAAGAGCCAATTGGAGCAGTTTCCGCTTCAATTTCTGTCACGACTTCCGGAGTGAAGATATATTTAGATGCTTCGATATTTGGTTTTCCAATACCATTTCCGACAGCACCTCGTCTTTGAAACCGTGGGTGTGATCCTCCTGTATTTGATTTTCTAAACATAACATTGTCTCCCTGATGCATGAATGCAACAACCTGTGGTGGCACGCCTCGTATTACAAATACAAAAAATGCTGTGTCACGCCTGATATGAAGAATGATAAAAACTTGAAGACTGGATACAGTTTCTTCCGTTTTTCCGTTTGTCGCATTTCAAGGCATCCAAGAAGAGACAAAAGCATTCATCTAAATCAATTACCCCCCAGTATACACGAAAGAAGATTTTCTGTCAATCAACTATAGGACATAGTATTCGAGGTAAACCGCGCTACCTCTATGCATACTCAATGCATATCGCAAAATATAATATATTTGCTATTATAAATATATAATAGTACATGTTTCCGGAATACCCGGAAGAATGGAGGTGAGGAAGTATATATACATCAAAAATTCAAAGAAACACTGGAGACTCTGATCTGCCATTTTCGTATCGCGTGACAATCCATGAGATATGGGATGAGCTCAATACTCTCGAGACATCATCGTCACAAGACGACGAACCTGAGGAAACTACTCCAAACGACGATCACCGAAACTGATACGTAGAAATCCTGTGTAGGCGTATGGAAATCCATATCGCAATGCGGGATTTTTTTGTATCGTACACCACTTTATGGATCATATCTAAATATAGTAATCATTGGATTTTCATAGACGGTTTTTAAAAAAGGATAGAATTTCTTCGTCAACTCTTTCGTTTTATCATATTTGGTCACTACGACGAATCGGATGTTGTTTTTCCGTAAAAATTCGTGAAGCCCTGGAGTTTCCACCCACTCAAAGAAAAATTTATTTGTTATGGCATCTTTCTCGGCAGATTTGTAGGTAGTAAGGAAATGACCACTATACGTGTACCGTCCCGCAATCCCTGGGATCATCAGATCCATCGAAGTATATGTTGATGCAAGCACGTTACCATCCCGTGGCTCAGCAGTCCTAAGATATACAAATCCTTTGTAGAGATCGTCCGGAATATATGCAAAGTGATACTCCGGTTCTTTCAGTGGTTGAATCTCAGCATACCAACCACGAAAAAACGTCATCATATTAAAAAATAAATACACGATTATGAGAATAAGGAATGTACGCTCGTATTTCACCCGGTCTGCAATCCATCGCATCGCATATATAACCATCACGCTTATAAATACATAGATGGCCGGAAAAATAAATCTGAATCCAGGGAATGGGATTTTTCCAATCATAGGAACGAGATATCCGATTGCGCTCACTGTTAAAAGTACCAATGCTGAATTCTCGAAGATCGACCGATTTTTTTTAAAAAGTAGCACGGTATAGCCAAAGAGAAAAAACGGCAGTTGTAGACCAAAGCCTTTAATAAATTCGCCATTTATAAGGGATTTAGCCTCTAAAAAGTACTGTTCAACATCCCATGTATTGGCTATAGCATAGACTGGGTCTGCTCCAACGGTTTTATATAGATACGCACCTATTACGACACTAATTGAACTAAGCAATGTCAC
>CAZQGM010000040.1:0-9662 GCA_964592885.1 uncultured Gammaproteobacteria bacterium | reverse complement strand
TTTCCGCTACTTGTTTGACGCTATATGATTGTAGTCTTCGGGCAGACATAGACAAATACTGGTATTTTGAGGCTATTTTTACTAGTCTTTACAACTTCTTACAAGAAATTCACTATCTATATTAATAGCCTCACTACCAGTATGAAGCAGTAAAATATCTGCTGTCAACTGCCGCAAGAAAAAATGAAGTTTTCGACGACGCTATGTGTTCGTTTTAGCGATTTTTATCGAAGTCCAAGCGCTCGCATGCGCTGCACATGCCGGTAGTAATATTCGATGATCGTGTCATGATAAAAGTCAGACATCTGATGCCCCACTGACTCCCATGAAAACATCCGGGTCACACGATCAATGCCGTTTTCGCGGAAATATTTTCGCGTTGTCGCATTATCAAGAAGTTCATAAATTTTATCAGCAAATCCTGCAGGATCTTTGGGAGAAACGAGGGATCCCGTTTTTCCGTCCTTTATGGTGTACATAAGTCCGCCCGTTTTTGATGCGACGACTGGCGTGCCACACGCCATGGATTCAAGTGGCACCAGTCCAAATGGCTCGTAGTACGATGGCACGACGGTGACATCAGCAGATGCGTAGTAAAACGGTAAATTCTCCCGATCGATGTTGCCCGTAAACCGGACGACATCTTTGAGCCCCAAATGATCGACGAGCTTTTTGAGTCGCTCCTTTTCGGTCTTTTCAGGGATCCCTTCTTTTCCTATACCTTTTCTGGCTTCCCCGCCGGAGATAAGAAGCCGCATGACTTTTCGCTTTTCCGGCATACGCTGTACGAGAAATGACATGGCCTCAATGAGGGTATCTATCCCTTTCCGACGTTCCATACGACCTACATAGAGGATGATAATTTTATTGGGGTTTATCGAGAGGACCCGCCGGGCGATGTGCTGCGGAAGTGGCGTAAAGCGTTTGAGATTGACACCCCCCGGGATGACCACGATTTTTTTGGCGGGCATGCCGTACATGGTCACAATCTCGTCTTTCATGACGGGACTCGTCGCTATGATCCGATCTTCACCCTGCATGACCTCTTTTTCTTTCTCAATCCGGTCGTCTGGTGACGGATCAAATGAGTTGAGAGCCCGGTGTTTGACGATACCAAGGGTATGAAATGTGGACACGGCTGGAATTCCAAGTTTTTGGCCAATCTGTACTGCTGCCCACGCAGACAAATAGTAATTTCCGTGTAAAAGCAGATAGTCTAACTTATGGGTCTGCTTAAATGCCATGAAGCTGTCGATGTAGGCTGGCATGTAGGGAAAAAGCTGTTCTTTTGGGACAAACTCAAGAGGACCCGCAGGAAGCCGTATAACACGGACGTTTTCTCCCATGCGTGCTATTTGACTTGTCTTTGGACTGCTCCAACGTGTGAAGACATCAACAATCCAACCGAGACGCCCAATTGAGCGCGCCAGTTCGTACACATAGACGTTTTCTCCACCTGCTTCATACCCGCCCAAAGGAACGAGTGGATCGGCGTTATCGGTGAGCAGGGCTATTCGTTTTGCCATAATCTATCCATGATATCACACATCTTTCGGCGGGAAAGCAGGGAAATATATCTACTTTCTCTCTGGCTCTTAATATATGGGTAGTGACATGCACCACACTTTTAATGGAGATGAGCAAAGTCGCGATGATACAAATGAAGCAAGTGCTCTATTTTCATAGTAGCGTTATATATATCTTAATATATCATTATATATAACTAAGATATCTATGTACACAGCGCTCGATGTTCATTTCCTATTCATGAATGGACTATTTTTACGAGACGTCGACATGAATTTCATATGTGATCACTGAACGTCAGACGTGATTTATTGTGATACACTGGTACGAAACTACATTGACTGTTTCTCTATGAAAATTGCGTTATTCACGTCAAATCGCACCATCGTTCCACCCCCGCCCGGCGTGATTGCTGCAAGTGCATACCTTACTGGTCTTTTAGCAGACATGCTCGTAGAAGCTGGACATGACGTCACACTTTACGCTCCAAAAGGGTCGATGACCAAAGCCCGAATCATAGATCTTGATCTGCCACCGAGTGATCTTGACTATGCTCTTCATCCAGAAGAGTGGGTGAAAAATATGAGCCTAGGAATGAAGCAACGGTATCTCTCTCAGATATGCCAAGATAGTGATCAATACGACATCATTCACCTTCAAACTGAACCTATTTATCTTGGGATGCCATTTGCTTCACTCATACGAACACCTATGATCGTTACGAACCACAATGTATTCCTCCAGAAAGAAAAGCCACTACTGCTTCAATATACGCATGTGCCGATTATCACCATTTCACACTTTCAGCGTTCAACCATGCCAGAACTCAATCATATTGCGACAATTTATGACGGCATTCCTGTCGAACGCTTCCCATTTTCAGGTGGCAACGAAGAAAAACACTATCTAGGTTTTATGGGTAGACTAGTACGAACAAAAGGCATAGAAGAGGCAATTAGCACATGCCAGCAGTCCAATAGAACATTAAAAATAAGTGGTATAGGCCCACAAGACTATATCGAAAAAGCCATAATTCCACATCTAAGCGATACTATAGAGTACGTAGGAGCACTTCAGAAAGACAGCCAAGTGTGGTACGACTTTTATACAAATGCAAAAGCTCTGATGGTTCCCGTTCAATGGGATGAGCCATTTGGACTTGTCATGACTGAAGCTATGAGCTGCGGCACACCGATTCTCGCATTTGCTCGGGGAAGCATACCTGAGATTGTCGTTGATGGTGTTACTGGATTCATTGTGAATCCATCAGATACTGATATCCGAGGAGAGTGGATTATAAAGAAAACGGGTATTGCTGGTCTTCGTGAAGCGGTGGAGCGTATATATTCGCTCGATACACCAACCTACAATGAAATGCGCACTGCCTGTAGAGCCCGTGCAGAAACATTATTTAGCCTCAAACAGATGGTGGATGGATACTGCAAAGCGTATGAGCAATGCATATCCATGTATGGACATACCCGATGATTTATCCGTCACCTAATATGTTCGGTTGATAGAGACTTCTATATACATCGACATATTGATCAATCATATGGTCAATAGAAAAAAGCGATTCAGCGCGCTTCCTACACGCTACACGCATCGCTTGGTACTCTTCAGAAGGAAGTGAATAGATACGCATTACTGCATCGATAAGACCACTAATGCCAGTATGAAGTTCGTCTGGTCCTTCTGGAGACACCACAAATCCTGTCTCACCGTTACTGATGACTTCTGGCACACTCCCTCGGTTGTAAGCAACGACCGGCGTTCCAGAAGCCAAACTTTCGGCCATAACTAAGCCAAACGGTTCATCCCAGCAAATTGGAAAAAGGAAAAGCTTAGCTGCTCGATATTTATGAGATAGCTCCTCTCGGTTAACATCAAAATCCATGATGAGTGATGACTGCTCGCGAATAATATGGCGACGAGACAAGATTTCTGTCTTTAACCATGCAAGGTGTTCGGATTTGAGGATTGGATAGACCATTGCAGGCTTTTTAACTGCATTGATTACATCAAATACAGTATCAAGCCCCTTATCGGGTATCCCGCGACCAGCCCACATGATTGGCTCTCCACCATCAATCGAAAAGGCAAATCGTGATAAGTCGATACCATGATATATGGTGCGATAATAGTGCACGCCTGGCAACTGCCGTCTTTGACTGTCACTGATGGAAATAAAGTAGACGTTCGGGAGATCTTTGTATATATCAAACAATGCCTGTATATACGCACCAGATGCACCTCCGTGCATGGTAATAATCACTGGTTTTTTGGTAAAGGGAACAAATGGTAGAACATGTTCACCATTTGATAGATGTATGTGATACATGTCAAACTGACTGTCCATCTGAAATGCTTTACTAACGAGTGCCATCTCAAAGGGTTTATGATTATCCAAACCTATAGCAGGATCTTCAATCGATGAAAGATCCCCTGTGGAGACGATCGGAACAGAAAAATCACTATTTCCTGAAGCAAAAACGGTGACGGTCATCGGAAGTTTGTCGTGTTCGATCCGCTCAGCTAGGCGTCTGACATACCCATGGACAAAGACCTCTGTTCCCTTTGCCACAGATTCGTCGATACGAATCATATTTGTAGCAATGACGGCAATTCGAATGGGCATGTATTTTAGTATGCACTATTTAGGAGTATCCCGCAAACAACCGACCGTCACCGATATATATTTATCAGTATCGATACGTATCCTATAAAATGCAAAAAGACGGGACATATATGATATACTTTGACCCATGAATACACCACAGGAACTGCCCGTCGCATCACGTACCGAGACTGTATCACTCGCGCCGGTACACGCGTCATTTGTTCGCCGTGCGTCGGCTCTTATGATCGATGCGGTGCTTCTGGGGATCATCCAAGCCGCACTACAGCAAACGGTCGCCACAGCAGGGTCAGGCGATGTACAAGTGTCTTCGGGAAGCGCGATAGGATTTGTTATCGGAGCGGCATATCACATCGTTATGCTCGTCAAACACGACGGTCAGACGATCGGCAAACAGCTTATGCATATCCGTGTCGTGACGGAAGATGGATCACCAGTGAGTTTCATGACATCCGGCATCCGATACCTTGTGTCACTTCTCTCATCAGCAGTACTAGGCCTTGGATTTCTCTGGATGATTTTTGACGGAAAAAAGCAGACCTGGCATGACAAACTCGCCCGAACAGAAGTCGTTGAAACTGATGGTAAACCCCATGGGTGCTTGGTCTTTTTTGGCTGTTTTCTCCCGATTCTCTTTTCGGCCTTCCTTGTCGCGGCATTTGCGATAGGGGCTCTCGCAGCAATCAAGCCAGAGAATCTTGAGAGGCTCAAAACGATGGTTACGACTGCCAGCGTCTCATCACTCAAGGCGACTCCAACCGCAGCTCCAAATCCTGAGGTTAAAAAGCATCTTGATCGGTCCAAAGAGCTCTTTGCCCAAATGCGCGCCGAGCAGAACAATCCCAGTGCCGTAAAAAAACTCAATGATGAAAATATCAAAGAACTCAAAGCAGCCATTGAAATTGAGCCGAAAAATGCGGCCCTATGGTTCACACTTGGTAGTGCCTATACATGGCTTTCATCTGGAACACTCGAGGACGGGTTAGCGGCATACGGCAAAGCAGAAGAACTTGATCCAAAAAATGCAGTATACATCGCAAATACAGCTAGTATGCTCTATCGCCTCGAGCGGTATGATGATGCCATTTTGGAGGTCAAGCGAGCACTTCGAATCGATGATAACTACGCGTATGCGCATTTTATCCTGGCGCGAGCATATGCAGCCAATAAAATTCCTACACAGGCCGATGCAGAATATACCAAAGCAATCGAAATATGGGAAAAAATAAATACATCTGGAATGTATGATGACGATCTGTTGATGGCCCAAAAAGAACAAGCCGCACTCAAAAAGTGACGCGAAGCGTCATCCCCACGAAGGTGGGGATCTAACGCATCGTCATCCCCACGAAGGTGGGGATCTAACGCATCGTCATCCCCGTAGACGGGGATCCAGACATAAACATGGCGTCATCCCCACGATGGTGGGGATCCAGGATATATATGAAATAGACTCCTCCCGCCCCAGGTGGGACGGGAATGATAATTACATGAAAGGCACACTATGACACTCACCACAACCCAATGGTATATCCTAGCAGCACTGGCACTGTTTTTTGTAACCGGTAAAGTGCTCCGGATGTACAACGCGATCATCACGATCCGCAATCAGGTCCGCGAGGATTATTCGGATATCGATATCGAAGTCAAACGACGAAGTGGGCTCATACAAAACCTCGTCGATATCGTCAAATCCTATGTGAAGCACGAAAAAGACACGTTTGAGACCGTCGCAAAAGCTCGAAGTGCGGTAGCAGCATCTACATCTCCAAAGACATCGGCGCAGGCCGAAGAACTCATGACACAGTCGCTTCGCTCTATCTATATCGTCGCTGAAAGCTATCCCCAGCTAAAAGCAAACACACAGTATCAAGAGCTTCAGCAAGAGCTCGCCAAGACTGAAAATCGCATCGCAGCAGCGCGAAATGAATACAACGGGACAGTCACGGTGTACAACAATGCAACACAAACATTTCCTAATCTCCTCATCGCACTCATGTTCGGTTTTGGGACGGAAAATTACTTTTCAGCAGGTAGTGATACCGAGTCACCAAAAGTAGCGATGGAAACAAAGTGAAATATGGACATGGGTGCCAGGTGTCAGGCATACGGTATTGGGTATACGGCATAAGAGAATTCGTAATTCGTAATTCGTAATTCTTAATTGGTAATTGGTAATTGTGATTTGAGATTAACCTATGGATCCCATCAAATTCTCAATGATCCGCGCGGCACTGATTATTCCACTCTTAACTGTGGCGACACTCGGTGTAGGGACGAAGGCCGTCATGGAAAGCAAGCGAGATGGGTCACTTGACCCGTTTCTTCACACGCTTTCGGTATTTGCGCAAAATGCCGCGATATCAATCCAAAAAACCATAGAAGCAGAGACATCAGATTCCCCTATCCCGACCCCTGCATGGAAAAACCGTGGGAACACGGTCACAGTCGATGAAACCGGCGTGACGGTCACTCAGGGCGGTGAAAACGGTCAGAAGATTCAGGTCCAGCGCCAACCAAGCGTGAAAATCCTTCCACCGAAAATCTATATAAATGGCGTCCTCCAGACGGGCAACACCACCACAACGACAACAGATGCCACCGTGCAAAAGTGGCAGGCGGAAAATGCCGCCAAATCAGCAGAAAGTCAAAAACAACTTCAAGAATTTAGAGAGCGGTCACAGGTAGACATGGAAGCGTTTAAAGCCAAAGCCGCTCAAGGCGCCATCGATTTCCAAAAGCAAGCCGAGATCGATCGGGCCAATTTCCTCAAAACTGGCGAACTTCCCAAGTGAAGGCATGAGTAGTGATGCTAAGGGTGTACCCTTTGGGCAATCCAATCTGTACAGATCTATTAGCAGGGCAATTGCATCTAATTAACCTCAAACCTGTCATCCCCGTGAAGACGGGGATCCATAAATTAGATCCCCGCATCCCGAAGGACGGCAAGGATACTTATCGGATTCCCACCTACGTGGGAATGACAATTTTTTGTGAATTCATTTAGATGCGATTGCCCTAGATCTGTTAGTTATCTAAACTCTATAAAATGTAATTTGTGTTACACTTGGGGTACCTATGCTTCTCCTCCTTCTCATCGTCATCATCAGCTGCAGTATCGCCTATTGGTCGACACTGAATGTGACGCCGGTGTTGGTCTCCTTTCCGTTTGTCCACAATGCCACCATGATTCCGCTCTATGCGGTCATTCTCGCCGTATTTTTCCTTGGCATACTACTCACATGGACTATTATGGCAGTCCGCTATCTATTTTTATCTCGAGAAACCAGTAAAAAAGATGGAGAACTTAAAAAGCGTGATACCAAAGAAGCCGAGCTTCTTGCGCGAATCCACAAACTCGAACTTGAAAATGTCGCACTGAAAAAAGAAACAGGACGCCCACTAGATACAGATGATAATTCGCTATGAAATCGCTTCTTTTGAAACTCTGGAAATGGTTGCATTTACCCAAAAACTGGCAGTTAGGCATCGTTCGACTTCGAGAATCACGTTTCCTCATCGGGGTGACCGGGATATTTTTCAATGAAAAAAAACGAAGTGCTTCTCTTTGAACACACCTACCGACCTGGGTGGAGTCTTCCTGGTGGATATATCAAAGGACGCGAGCATCCCAAAGAAGGCTTGGAGCGCGAAGTGCTCGAAGAATCCGGCATGGTCGTGACAGCGGATACTCGTATGAAAATCCGCACGGACCGTGAGACGGCGAGACTCGATATCACCTATGCTGGACTCTACATCGGAGGCTCATTTACGCCATCTGATGAAGTGAAGAGAGCACAGTTTTTCTCATGCGACGCGCTTCCAGATATCCGCACCGATCAGCTTCAAGCGATCCACGAAGCACGTGACTTGAAAAAAAGTGTCCAACAAGTAGAACATCCGACCCTGATCGATCGGTTTACCTCCAGATTTAGGGCCACTCCCCAGTCTCCGAGACGGGATAACTAAATGACGGCAATCCTACATGGTAGATAGATGCGGTTATATATATCTACGCTGAAACGTAGCGAAATCATCATCACAACAATCAATGATGTACCTACGTCTCTCATCCAACATACTGTTTCCATGCACGTATCACTCGCATCGTTGCAGTCTCTTCCACAACATTTCCATCAACCGATAGCACCCCGTAGTCACGTGCAAAACGGCTCATATTCTCTCGCATCTTTTTGGTTGGCGAACGTCCGACCAACACATCTTCAAGAATCGACGCAAGCGAAATGATTATATCCTGTGTACCATCAGCGTTTACTTCAACCAACGGCGCTCTAACCGCGTGTGAAGCGACGACACGGGATACCTGTCCGTACATCCCAAAATCTCCATTGTGAACCGACATGGGCATTGCGCTCTGTTGACCGCGAAGTGCTCTATGGATATAGAGAAGTGCTGTCATATCAAGAACGGTAGAATCGATACCAATGATTCCATGGCTAACACGCGACAATACCGTCAACGATTCGGCTGAAAGATCCGGCAGCGATGTAAGGCGACGTGAGATGGGTACGATATTCGGATCAGGTTTATGGATAAACTGGTTCCACACCGCGTTGTCGTATTGAACTGCGTCCCGTTGGTGTGGGAGATACCATACGAAAAGTCGTCCCCTTGTATTTACACATATGCGTTCGGCGATGGAAGATACATCATGCGTTACTTCATACAACATCATGCTATTTGCATCCCTAATTTCGATGTCTACTAAATGAGTGTTTAGCGTTTTCAAATGTGTTTCTTGCTTTTCCTGTGACAACGTTAAATCCCCATCCGGTTTTCCTACGATCACCAGTAATCGATCGTTTTCTGATATTCCCAATTCTTGACGGAGCATCGCTACCCGCGAGGATTCCGATTGGTCCCCCAAAAACAATGCGTCGTTCGCTGGATTTCCTGTGTGCACAATCACGCTATCTGGATACAATCTCTGGTAAATGCGTCGTTGTGATTCAACCGTGGTCATAACACAGTCAGGAAACATCTTACTTTGATGGAGTATATGAAGCACCTCTGAGATACTATGCGGAAAGTCTTCTAAGCCGATCACCTTCCCATGTGGGACGTGGTCTTTATAGAGAGCTACCTCACGGACAATTTCATCCAAAGGCGGTACAGCTGAAAATAGAAATGCTGAAGGCGTCGAAACGTGATCCCTACCTGCTTCAAAAGCATACTCGCCGAACATCTTCTGAGCCATAGCCTTGGGAGCAGGGTTCCCGGCAGAAAGAAGAAGTGTCCACCCTTCTGTCCGCAACCCCTCTATAACCGGAAGAACAGAAAGAAATGGCCCAAAATTCTGAGTACGGAAAAAAGCGACCCTTTCATTAATTTTGCCTACTACGGGAGGAACACAAAAAACCCGATCGTGCGCCGGAATAAGTCTGGTCGCATCGTATGAATGCCCATCAAATTCTGGCACGATTTCTGACCGATTTTGTGGTAGCTCTACACTCATATAATATAGTCGTTATTTTAT
>CAZQGM010000039.1:8749-9956 GCA_964592885.1 uncultured Gammaproteobacteria bacterium | reverse complement strand
TCCACTCTTTAATCGGCTTGGCGGCGTACCAAGTCATTTACTCCAAACGGTGCTTTTTTATGCCACGTGGTGGCTGATCGTCCGCATCCGCGTCGGTCATCCGACGTATAAGCAAATCGGTACACTTGCATTTCTCTCGCTCGTTTCATCGTCAGTTAACCCAGCGATGGCGCTCGTTCCACTTGCTGCGATGGGGTGCGCGTATATTCCTTGGGTAGTGCAGTCGATCAAAAAACCAAAAACAATACTACTAAGTATTCTTTTATTTGGTGCATCGCTTCTAGGAGCGTACATTCCGATCAGTATCTATACGCCACTGCTTGCGGAGCTTCCACATAGCATCGGTATCACATGGGAAGCAGCCAATCAGATTCATGTGACACCACTCCAGCTGTTTGCATCGATTGGTCCTATACTCATCCCTGTCATAGTAGGCATCATCATCACACTCAGGTCACGATCATTTGAGCTACTATTTACGCTCTTCACACTTGTGGTTGGATACGGCCTATTTCTCTCGCCGATTCCTGGGCTACTCCATATTTCAAATACTCGATTTATTTTTCCTGGACTGTACGTGGCTTTTGCCATTCTTGCAGTCACAGGACTGGAGTGGGTGGGCAAAAAAATCGCGCCAAAAAAAATTAGCTCAGTCGTGATTATCGGTACGGCACTCATCATCGCTATCGGCATCCCGTCCGCCGTGTGGGAACTAAAAATGAAAATGTCGACAGTGTACGAACTACTCAATCCTCAGGTCTATTTCCCTGAAGATATCAAGGCAGCGCTGCATAAGGCATCTTCGCTTCCAGAAGGAGGCGTGATCCTCACAAATCCGTACACCGGCCTTGATACGATGGCACCCGCCTATACAAACCATCCATCGTATTCCGGCCATATGCTCATGACCATCGATAATCCCGGCAAGCAGCAAAAAGCCGGCCAATTTTTTACGCTCCGGATGACAGAGCCTGAGATGAGAGAGTTTGTGACCAAAGGAAATATTTCCTATATCTTTGTCTCCAAAGTAGACGGGTTTCCAAAAAATCTAGAATCCCGATACCCGATCCTTCGCATGGTGTTTTCGATGCCCGGCGGCACGGTATATGAAGTGAAGAAAAATCTGAAGTAACCTCACCCTTCGATCGACCTTTGTTTCTTGTTTCTTGTTTCTTGTTTCTTGTTTCTTGTTTCTTGTTTCTTGTTT
>CAZQGM010000039.1:3384-8649 GCA_964592885.1 uncultured Gammaproteobacteria bacterium | reverse complement strand
TCTTGTTTCTTGTTTCTTGTTTCTTGTTTCTTGTTTCTTGTTTCTTGTTTCTTGTGCACACTCCCCACGCAGACTCACTTCCACGCTATCGCCATGATATCTCCCCATGGATTGATTGGATTTGTCAGATGAAGCACATGTGAGAGTCGATAGAGAGGTCCAAATAGCCACCCCCACGATGGATTATATTCGCCCAGTCGCCGAAATGCGTACGACAACTCATATCGGCGTGGGATATCTCGAGATACGGTGATTGCACCAAATCCAACATATCGCATCATGTGAGACAGTGTGCCGGATGAAAAAAACCACAAGTGCTCAGGATGTTTATATCCGACCCACCCGGACCCCATGATGATGCGATATGGCGTCTCAAATCCTGGTGTCATGACAAGCGCCATCCCACCTGGCCGGAGGAGCAGCCGGATTGCCCGGAGCATAGCGATAGGCTCGTACTCATGTTCGATCACCTGCGACGCGACGATTACGTCATATGAGCTATGTTTTGCTTTTTTCACATAGTCCGTTACTCGTCCAAATATAGCCGTTAATTTCTTCTTTTTGCATGCGGTTACTGCATCGCGTGACAGATCGATTCCTGTTGCGTTCATCCCCCGCTTTTCCGCTTCTTCAAGAAGGATGCCTGTTGCACATCCGATGTCTAAAAGCCGAAGACCAGAGAGAAGTTGCGAGGACTGAGGACTGAGGACTGAGGACTGATGTTTTCTGTTTTCCGACTTCGATCTTCCGTTCTCCGTCTTCTGTCTTCTACCTTCTCGCTTCAGTTGTTCGATCCGATCAAGTACCGCATTAAAATAATTTCGGTGGATCGCAGTCTGTGATATGTATGGAGAAAAGTGTTCCCAATCTTCATGGTATAAAGATACGACATCTGACTCGGATGGTTTTGGAGAGACCTGCACAAAGTGGCATGAGGTACATTCGCGGATTTTCCAGCCATCCGCAGTCCCAGCGTGCGGATCGTCGCTCGCAAATCGATGCGTGTGGATATCTGTAAACACCATTTTTCCACACAGTTCACAGGTGATCTTTTTTTGCCGCCGTATCATGTGCGAAAGATTGTACCACACGTTTCTTGTTTCTTATGCGCGTTGCTATTTGCTCTTTGCTATTTGTCCAGTCCACCGACATCCTACTCCACCTTATACAGCGTCACGTCCCCATTCTGCTGATCAATTTTGAGAAACGGATAGGATTTTAGAAGATCGGTTTCTGGATTATATGCCCGCTCCTGTGGCCCAAAAAAGATATAGGAGATCTGATGACGTTTGAGAAACTCAAGTGACTGGTCAATCGTCATATTTCCAGAGAGAAGAAATTTGCTTTCGGCAAGTTTTTCCTCCTTTTTTACCGTATTTTCATGTCCGACATATACGGTTCGTCCGGTCATCGCAGGGATGTAGTTTCCGGCTGAGAGGTCGCCCAAAAATATCGCATCTTTGGGCGTGCGTGCATCGATATATCGCATCATGTCGGTAAACCCACGTGCTGGATACACGATATAATTATCCATACTGACGTATGGCCACCCCGCTCGAATTTTTTGATCATAGAAATCTTTTTGCCACAGCCACATCGAGTAGAGGAAAAATATCCCAAGTCCGACTGGTAGTAGCACGAGAATGTAGAGCATCATATATACGATGTGCCCCCACGTCGGGGTAGACACGGCTCCAGTTTTTTTGATTGGTGATGCGTGCTTCTGTATGAGAGATTTGACTGCAGTAAATACCTGCATGTATAGATACACAGAAAGCACAGCAAGCGGCACATGGGGCATCATTTCCGAAAACCGAAGTGGTGACTGTTGTGGGATATACTGGAAAATCCAGAGACAAAATATCCATGCTACGACCCACGCGACGGGTTGTTTAAATGCCTTATCTCCACGAATGACTACGAGAAGCAGTCCTAAAATCCCGAGCGGCAAAGTCAAACCAAGTGCCTTCGCGTATTCGATATAACTAAATGTAATCGGGTGCATTGCATCAAATTCGACGAGACGCTTCCATGGATAGACAGAAAACATGAGTTGGAAATACACGATCGTTGGTAGCCCCATGATCACGATAAAGACCCGAGGTGCGATATGAGACATGATCCACGAAATCCGTTTCTTTGGTTCAAATAAAAGAAGATTTCGATCTCCAAGTATCTCAATAAGGATGAGAAACGCGATGACGAAGTCTACAAATACGAGCCCTGGAGGAAATATGAGCCCCAAGATGAGTGAAAATACTCCAAACCATATCCAGTTGCCGGATTTGGAAAGTAGCCGCATATCCCCTACTCCAATGATGAGAGCAATCATGAGTGCTTGCCCAAGGAGAATATGTGGGATAAATGTCATACGAATCAAACTATCCATCATGGTCCACCACGGCATATGCCCCCCAAACCGCACGCCAGATGAGGTGACTGGCACGATCACTGGATAGCTCGACGCTGTGACCGCAGTGAGAAATGCAAGAATCTGCACCGGAAATGATACCGAAAAATGCCGCTTCACAAACACAGCGACAAGCCACAGAAGCACGATGCCAAAGACTGCCCGTGCGACATGGTACATGCCGGGCACGGCAAATGCGGCATCCGGTACGACTCGACCAAGCCATCCTAGCCCAAGATACATCACTTGGATAAGCGATCCTGCATGCGCCTCAGATGTATACCGTTCGACAACCGTTAGACGTCCTTCAAAACCTTCACGGATGCGAGAAAGATAAAAATTGTAGTCGGTGTAGTAATTATGGATAAGCTCAAATGAACGGTTGGTAGGTATATCGGAACGCCGCCCAATTTCATAAAACGTCGGCACAAAAGAAAATGCGATAAACGAGGCGATGAGGAGAGGAAATATAAGAGAACGGATCCACGTGGGCATATGGGTATCATTGTAAAAAAAGCATGCCCATTTACACAAGGAACAAACCATTTCCTGGCTCGCCTCGCTTTGCGGGATTTCCTGCTTTGCCCGTCCGTAGCCTTGGCGGAGGCGGGTTCCTGCGCACGATGTTATTTGTCCCATGTCCGAGTCACCAACGCTTATTTCTTGCTTGCCCCGAGCTAGTCGAGGGGTTTCCTGTTTCCTGAATATTGTGCCTCAAACTGTTTGCGTATATATTCTAGACTACATATGATCCCTCTTATTAAATCGACGTTCTATCAGGAGACAAAGACGAAAAAACTCCTGACGTCATTTATCAACTCCGCAAAATTCCTCAGCTTCGGTCCGGAGTGTGAAAAATTCGAAACGTCTTTTGCCTTGTGGCAAGGGCGCAAAGAGTGCATCATGGTCAATAGCGGTAGTAGCGCAAATCTTGCGATGCTCCAGACGCTTCTTAATCTCGGGATGATCAGCCCAGGCGATTCGGTGGGATTTTCAGCAGTCACGTGGTCGACCAATGTCATGCCAATTATCGAGCTCGGGCTTATCCCAGTCCCCATTGATGTCGAGAAAGAAACGCTCAATGTATCACCCCGTACACTTCAGGAAGCGCTTAAAAAAACGTCTATCTCAGTACTTTTTCTTACTAACCTCCTCGGGTTTTGCGATGACATCCAAAGGATAGCACGTATCTGCACATCACAGAAAATAGTACTCCTTGAAGATAATTGTGAATCACTTGGAAGTGTCTACAAAGGAAAAAAACTCGGTAACTTTGGGCTCATGTCCTCATTCTCATTTTATGTCGGACACCATATGTCGACGATCGAAGGTGGTGCTATCTGTACCAACTCAAAAAAGATCGCGACTATGTTACGACTTGTCCGAGCACACGGCTGGGATCGCAATCTTTCTGTTACAAATCAGCTGGCGATCAGAAAAAAATACAACGTCAATTCAACGTTTTATTCGCGGTATACATTCTACGATCTTGGATACAATTTGAGGCCCACTGAGATCGCTGGATTTTTAGGAAGCACCCAACTTCCGTATCTTGATGAAATTGTAGAGATTCGCCAAAAAACGTTTATGTCGCTTGCAAAAAGTATATATGCAAAATCAGATAGGTATTTTCCTGTGTCATTTGGTCACATGGACGTCGTATCAAATTTTGCGGTGCCAGTCATTTGTAAAACCCAAGAGATTAGGGAAGCGCTTGTCTCAGCCTGTGATGGAACGCTTGAGATTCGGCCAATCGTCGGCGGTGATATGACTCATCAACCATTTTTCAAAAAGTACCGTTCTAAAAGCGTCCCGTGCCCCAATGCCGCCTATATCCATGAGCATGGACTGTACTTTGGAAATAATCCGGAGTTGACGCAAAAAGAACTACACACTATCCTCTCTCTCATGTGTGAATCTGGACAAATAGCAAAAAAATGACTAGACAAATAGCGTACGAACACATGGATACGTACGTATGTTGCCAGTTGCTCTTTGTCCCATGTCCAGATAGAAAAGTAATTGCTATTTGCTCTTTGTCCCATGTCCAATAAAATATGAATCCGTTTTCCCCCCTCGCTATCATCATCCCAAGTTACAACGAGAGTAAAAATCTCGAGACACTTATCCCATGGATTTTGAGAGTCACGCCAGGGGTCACCGTGATCGTCATCGATGACTCCCGAGATGATGAAGCGCGAAAAATTACCGCATTTCTAAAAAAACTTCGTAGTCCATCAATCCTGTATACCCACCGAACGAAAAAAGGCGGACGCGGTAGCGCGGTTCTTGATGGACTAAAAACAGCGTTGAAGAAAAAAACCATCAAATGGATGATGGAAATGGATGCAGATCTCGGACATAACCCAGATGAGATACCCCGTTTTTGGGAAAAGCGTTTCTCCGCTGATCTCATCATCGGATCGCGATATATGGACGGATCTGAGATTTTAGATTGGCCGATGAGACGGCGTATTCAGAGCAAATTGATCAATTTTTTTCTCCGGTATTGGTTAGGGCTCAAACTAACCGATTTTACCGATGGATACCGGATGTATACGAGAGATGTCGTAGCGTACCTTTCTACATGTGACATGATCGAGACAGGATTTATATCACTATCAGAAATTGCCTATTTTGTACAAAAAAAGGGCTTCCGTATCGCCGAAGTCCCAGTCTCATTTACGGATCGTACATATGGAAAATCGAGTGCGAATCTTCGTGAACTCCTGACATCGCTTCGTGGTGCCCTGCGCCTTCGCTTCCGGAATCCATAAGACTCCAATCATTAGTTGTTTCCTGTTTCCTGTTTCCTGTTTCCTGTTTCCTGTTTCCTGTTTCCTGTTTCCTGTTTC
>CAZQGM010000039.1:0-3284 GCA_964592885.1 uncultured Gammaproteobacteria bacterium | reverse complement strand
CTGTGCCTTATCCCTCACCTCATTGCTCGATGTATAATTGAGTATATGCTCCCCTTTCCCATCCTCGACAAAGAAACCACACTGTCGCTTATGGATTTTCCAGGGCTCATACAAAGCGCGGAAGATGCATTTGTCGCTCAGTCGACCGGAACGGCCGCACCTCCAGAGTATATCAATATGCCGATCGGAGAAAATTTTGCACATTACAAAGCAGGATATGCACTGGGAAGTGAGATATTTGTAGTCAAATATTCCGGTGGATTTTGGGGAAATGCACGAAACGGTCTCCCAGTCGATTATGGATACGTCATCGTCCACGATGCAGAGACCGGAAAGCCGATTATGATGTTTTTAGATGAAGGGACAATCACTGATTACCGGACCGCCGCAGCCGGTGCAGTCGCCTCAAAATATGCAAGTAACCCAAAATCTTCCACGGTTGGTATCATCGGAACCGGCATACAGGCACATCTGCAACTAGAAGCGCTGATGCACGTCAGACCCACGATACAGACCGTAAAAATATGGGGACGGGATCCAGAAAAGGTGACAGCATATATATCGGATATGACGAAAAAAATTCCCTCTCTAACGTTTATATCATGTGATAATCCGGAATGTGCTTGTTCTCATGTGGACATCTTGCTCACTGCAATCCCCAGCCGCGAACCAATCATCACGTCGGAGTGGATTATGCCCGGTACACATATCACGGCCGTTGGTGCCTGTGCACCGTATATGCAAGAACACGATCCTAAGACACTTGCACGCGCTACCTATCTTTACGTAGATTCGATCAAAAAAGCATCGATTGATGGTGAAACGCATCACGCATTGGATACCCAAACGATTACGAGCGCGTCTATCACCGGAGAGCTCGGTGATCTCATACTCGCTAAAATTCCAGGAAGACAATCTGAGACAGATATCACATTCGTCGATCTGGTTGGCCTTGGTATCCAGGATGCGACAGCGGCACAGTATCTTCTCTCCAAGGTTAGCTCCTAATTGGCCACCAAGATATCAGATGCTTTGCTGTAGTGACGAACAAAAAATCCGAAATTAGAAAAGTATACGACGCCGTGTCATACTATCTAGTATGAAATCCCTGTTCACCAGATGGAGCTTCCCACTTCTGTGTGCTGGATCGGGCATTGGCATCCTCATTGCGATATTCTACCCAACGCTCCTCCAACTCACTCTGACTCCTCCTGGATACACCTACTTTTTTGGGAGTGGCTACTTGCCGGACTATTACCAATATCTCTCATGGATTAAATCCGGAATGCTTGGATATCCGCTCGTCGTATCCCGACTTACAGAACTGCGTGAGGTACCCGTCATCATCCACGAGGTATTTGTGGCGACAGGATGGATTGCTGGACTGTTTGACCTCGATACGTACACTGCATATTTTGTGCTTCGTATTATCGCCGGATTTGTATTTTTTCTCTCTATCTATACACTCATTACTTCGATCACGGATACACTCATACCGCGTATCATCCTCTGGAGCTCATTTGTGCTCTATGCTCCATGGTTTATCTGGAAACAAGGCATCCCCCACATACCGATAGTATGGACGACGAGTTTTGATCCGTTTGGCAAATTTGTCCTTCCACCACATCATCTTCTTGGTCTCACGCTCGTTGTCTTTCTTCTTATTGTAAGTTCACGGTACATGGATAAAACGATCCGACCCATTCCACTCCTTCTCTTTTGGGGTCTACCCACGCTCATCGGCATCCTCAACCCGGGATTTCTCTTGATCATATTGATCATATCCGGCATGGAAATTGGCATAACTATGCTGTCATCCATGTGGCGATTGATCACAAAAAGGCACCCATTTCGAGAGTCTGACACGAGAGTCCTCCTGATGCACGGGGGACTTATTCTCGCAACCCTTCCGATGGTGGGATATAGCCAGTATCTCTTTAGCCATACTGATCCATGGAAACTTATGTACGAACTCATGCGAAATTTTAGACCCCCCGTGACCATCCACGAATACGTTCTCGCACTTGGGCCCATGCTCCCGTGTTCGATACTCGGATATGTCATATCAGAAGTGCAGTTTACCCAAAAAAAGGCACTCATTCGCTCACTCTTTTGGTGGGGCGTCATACCGCTTTTATTTTTCCCATTTGTCGGAACGCTTCTACCTATGAGTGAATCGAGGCTATTTCAGGTATACCAATACATCCCGCTATCGATGGTCGGTGGGGTTGGGATTATCGGCATCATGACACTACTCCAAAAGAAAGTGTCAGGTATGGCTCTCACGATTTTTGGGGTCACAATCATCATAGCGACCATGCTCTATGTCATCCCGGCCATGGGTGTGACTGTGAGATCGGCCATCGTGTCGGCGCAAAACCAACGGGCGACAAATTATGCACTCTATGCGACAGATGATATGATGGCCGCATATCAGTTCCTTGATTCTAAAAATGACGATAGTGTTGTCGTCGCGGGTGAGATTGTCTCAGGACTTATCCCAGTCCTCACGCCACACCGCACCATCCTTGGGAGAGACGATACGATCCGATATTATTACGAACGCCGCGCTGAGATCTTCGATTTTCTCAATGGAAAAATGTCAAAGCCAGAGGTTATGAAATTTATAGCTACCTATAAGGTACGATATGTCCTGACTGGTATAGATGCGATACCATTTTCCGCACTTCCCTATGGCTCGTATGGACTATTTGAAGAAGTCTTTTCCAAAGGGGCAGTTGCCGTACACGAAGTATTATAAAAATCGCTTATTTACGCCCATAGAGCGTGTATCCGGCATCAGTCATGATCCGCATCACTCCTAGGTATCGCTCCTCATCCACAGTGAGCACGTGCCCATCAGTCATGACGACATAGGACGCTCGGTAGCGGTCGAATATCGTCTTTTTTTCTATCGCTCCCCCACGATAAAAGGTAGCGATGTCAGCCATTTTTGTATCATTATCATCAGTCATAAGGATGTGTCCGCCAAGCGCGCGTACCGCAGAAAATGCAGGAAGCATAAGTGACAATGATGGTGGCGCAATCACGACAGATTCACGCGGCGCATGATTTGAAAGATACTGCATGATAGCGATATATCCGACCGGTGACACTACATCGGTATTTGTTTGGTTTTGTTTGATGTACCCTAGGTGGGTCTGAAACGATCCGATGGTGCTGATAAGCACATAGATGATACTTATACCTATGGGGATATAGCCCATCCCGACTATGCCGCTTCTAGATGCAATACGCTTCCCGAATACAAGGAGAATCCACCC
>CAZQGM010000038.1:0-10014 GCA_964592885.1 uncultured Gammaproteobacteria bacterium | reverse complement strand
CATTCGTTGGTCGGATATATCCACTTCAATATATTTATCTGCTTTTTCTCCATTTGTATTTGGCCGAGTATTGACAGCAATAAGTACATGGTCAACGTCAAAGCCGGCAAATCGATCTTGGACGAGCTTAGTAAGGGCACTTTCAAGTTGTGATCCGATAGATTCACGTGTCATCGCTATGCCGCTATATCGAGACATTTGTGTGATAACTGTAGATAGAAGGTCAGGCCGCATCGAAAATGCGACTGACAACGTATTAGGATCAATTGCGACCGATGTAATTGATGACACTGTGCTCCCTGGGATTTCAATTGTTGGTTCATTTGTTTTTTTTGGATCAGACAGTGTGACTTTGACAGGTTTTTCAAATACCGCTATGAGTTTTGCATTCACTGATTCGATTGTATGTGCTTGCGGGGTAAGTCTATCGGTCACCGGGGCAGAGATAGGGGTGGACGAACCGAAATTAGTGGTTATCATACTAAGGAGTCGGTCTGCATCGATCGTTTGAGTAGTCATGTTTGATCCTAAAACGACCTTCTTTTTCACGTCGTCCATCCGGATGTTATCGGAGTATTCGACTGGATGGTACATCAATCGTTCGGTAAATCGAAAATACGCATCAGTCGGATAGAGGACAGGTGTGGCCCTATGAGACCAGAAAAGTGATGCATAAAATGCTTGGATAAATGCTGGAAGTGCCAGTGGTCGTTCTCGTGACATCTTTTCTAGTGACGCGTCGGTATCTATACCAACGCCGATATCGCGAAGAGATACCGTATACGTCCGTCCGTCTGAGATGATAGTACATGGGATATCTGCCTGGCTTAGTTGATCATGTACTTCCGTAACGTGTTTTGAACCAATTGGCATGTTTCCGATGTAGGTATGGGGGAAAAATCGATCCTTGTATGCGACGATTGGGAATGTGCAAATGATAGCGATAAGGAGGCTACTGACACAGGCTGCCAGTATAAAAACATTTGACCCGGTGAATGCCCGGGTGTTCATTGGGTAGCGGGGGATAATTCGACGATCACCGCATCATTTCTAGCCAAACGCACCGTTCTTGTGATAGGTAGACCATCTGCTGCAGCGCTCGTCACTGTCGGATCATCAGCCCCAAAAAGCCGATCAGTTTTTATCGTATATGATCCGGCGGGAAGGTTGGTGATAGTCAGTGGTACAAATTCTTCAGCACTACTGTTGAACTGATCGAAATTATATAAAAGTATGCGGTATGTTTGACTGGATTTCACTGCAAACCCTCCGACCCACGTGCCTTCTCCGACAAGACTTAATCGAGTGCCATTCATTTTGTTTATAAACGAAAACACTGCATATCGTGGTTTTGTCGTTTTACCCCGTGATTCGTTTCTGATAAGGCCCCACCCAGCATCATTTTCGTCATTTGGGCCATCTTTGATTTCAAATGAGCACGCTGCCATTGGTCCTGCCGCGATAAGCTCACGTGCGACGGCGATCGTATGAGCAGCGGCATAATTTTTGGAATACAGGATATTTTTTCCGCCATCAAACGAAAATTCCGAGATGATCATGGGTTTTCCAAGTGCGTTTATTGGTAGTAGTGCATTTACGAGGTTTTTTTGATCGAGACTATATCTATTTGGATCTTTTTGGTACGTGTGCCATGAATAGAAATCTACCCGCATGCCACTTCTAGCGAGATTAATCATCCATGTCGCATACATACCGGTCGTTGCAGGTCCTCCGATAAAAAACTGATTGACGTTTCTAGCCGATTGCGCCCCCTGAGCGGCATATCGGTAGAGAGTAAAATAGTTTTTCTCACCCGACTGCTTCCATGCCCCAAACTGAGCAAGATCAGGTTCATTCCACACTTCGTAATACACACCTTTCATGTTTTTTTCGCCGCGTCCGCTGTAGTGTTCAACTGTTTTTTGTACGACCGTCGCCCATTCTCCCCAGTCGTTCGGGGCATTGATGATGACACCATCTTTTGCAATAGCAGATGGCATGTACGAAAGCGATAAGATGGGTGTAGCTCCAAGTTTTGAGATGGTATCGACAAACTGATCGAGTTTGGACCAGTTAAATGTTAGCTCAGCGCCGTTTTTCCCTACGACATCATAATGGTCATATATATGGTCGATACGGATAAAGCGTGGGGCAAGCGCCTTTGTCTGGTCAAATACTGGTGCAATCATGTCATTTGCCTCTTCGCCACCTTGCGCCAAACATCTCATGAAGTCCATAGATACCGTGCCTGCTGTTTCAGCTGTATTGACGGTGATAGCAGCTTTTGTCCCGGATGCACGCGAGCGAAGCGTGTCGTTGATCATGATTGCGCCATACATGAGAAATGGGAGAAATATCAGAAGCGATAAGACCGAAATGACACGGGTAAGTTTATCTGATACCGGTTGGATGAAGGGATTGCTCATAAATAGTATATAGGGTACTAGAAATAGTATGAATGCATTGGTACGTAGTATGCAAGACACCGGATAGAGCAGGAGATCCGATGATCATAGTTTAACAAGTACGTAGATAACTATAAAGTGTTCTCGATATCCATAGAAGGAGATGATTTCTTCTCTTGACAGAAATTAGCACTCGATAGATAATACTGCTAAATATGCGATAACGACGTCCATTATTTTTTGCCCGAGGATGATGAAAGGACCGCATTTATGACAGATATGACCAATTTGACGCCCCGCCAAGTGTCAATTCTCAAATCGATTATCGAAGAATACATCAATTCGGCTGAACCAGTCGGATCTGAAACGCTTGATAAAAAACATAGCCTTGGGGTGTCACCGGCAACCATCAGAAATGAAATGGTCCGACTGACGGATATGAAGCTGCTCAAACAGCCACATACCTCGTCGGGTCGGGTGCCAACTCCGGAAGCACTTCGATTTTATGTCGACCATCTGATGAAAACACGTGATCTGTCAGTGACAGAAGAAATGTCCGTCAAAGAAAAGATTTGGGACTACCGCTCTGAGACCGATAAGCTTCTTCGGGAAGCGACCCGGGCTTTGGCCGACAAAACACACACACTTGCGGTCACCACAACACTTAATGGTGATCTGTACTATGCAGGTGCCGCAAACGTGCTCTCGATGCCTGAGTTTTACGATTATCAGCTGACAAATTCGCTTTTCTCAGCGCTTGAGCGATTTGATTTCTGGACAGAAGTACTATCACGTGCGACCGATCCTCTGGATATTCTGATGGGCGAGGAATTCATCGGACGGGGAGATCTATCTCAGTGTAGTTTCATATATCACCGATTTGATACGCCACATGTTAAAGGAACGATCGGTGTTGTTGGGCCATCGAGACTAAATTACCCATACGTGGTTCCGGTCGTACGGTACATGGGTGATCTCATCTCAGAGCTTGGTGCTAATTGGTGAGGTGGGGCACAATTCACAAGAAACAAGAAACAAGAAACAAGAAACAAAAAATTAATCTATTACTTTAGACTTTATGAAAAAAAATGACGAC
Source organism: uncultured Gammaproteobacteria bacterium (assembly GCA_964592885.1). Taxonomy (GTDB): domain Bacteria; phylum Patescibacteriota; class Microgenomatia; order UBA10105; family UBA927; genus CAZERT01. The sequence continues at coordinate 6,513 of CAZQGM010000038.1, read as the reverse complement.
AAACAGCCAAAAACAACTGACCAATTCCCGGTAGGTGACCAAACAACCCTACATGAGACAGCAGATGAGACGATGACCGCTCTAGAAATGATGACGGCTGAGCGTGATGATTGGAAGTCAAAATGCCTTCGGGCACTTGCCGACTACCAAAATCTCCTCCGGAGAACGATGCTCGAACGGGAAGAAGATCGGAAATATGCAGGCGCGTCGACATTGACGCAGCTTTTTCCAGTCATCGACTCACTCATTCATGCAAATGACCATATCACTGATGAAGGGTTAGCGCTGACACTGAAGGAATTTGATGCAAGCCTCATGAGACTGGGCCTTGAAATCATTAATCCAATCGGTCGTGATTTTGATATAGAGACCATGGAGTGTATAGAGGCAAACGGGAATGAGACAAAAGTGACATCTGTCGTATCGCGTGGATATCGCATGCACGGTAAATTGCTTCGGCCTGCAAAAGTCATCGTTGGTTTTAAAAAACCACCCGGTGATGAGCCGGCACCGTGACACATACAGTTGGTATAAATATGTTTTTATTTTTTTATTAATAGCTAAAAGGAGGATACTATATGTCAAAAATAATCGGAATTGATCTTGGAACCACGAATTCATGTGTTGCTGTCATGGAAGGTGGAAGCCCAAAGGTGATATTTTCAGCAGAAGGACGCAACGTCATCCCATCAGTCGTAGACCCTGTGAAAAATGTCGTTGGAGATGTAGCCAAACGTCAGATTGTCATCCATCCCAAAGACACGATTTATTCAGTAAAACGCCTTATGGGCCGAAAATTTAGCGATGAAAGCGTCAAAACAGACCTCAAGCTTCTCCCATACACCGTTAAATCTGGAAAAAATGACATGGCTGTTGTCGAAGTCGGTGGAAAAGAATACACACCTCAGGAAATTTCCGCCAAAGTGCTTGCCAAAATCAAAGCAGATGCGGAGAAATATCTCGGCGAGAGTGTGACACAAGCAGTCATCACTGTTCCTGCATATTTTGACGATGCCCAGAGACAAGCAACCAAACAAGCAGGCGAGATTGCTGGACTTGAAGTGCTTCGGATTCTCAATGAACCAACTGCAGCTGCGCTTTCGTACGGATTGGATAAGAAAAACGTCCATACGATCGTTGTCTACGATTTGGGTGGTGGCACGTTTGATATTTCTGTACTCGAGCTTGGAGATGGGGTCTACGAAGTGAAAGCAACCAACGGTGATACACACCTTGGTGGTGACGACTTTGACAAACGACTCGTCGACTTTTTAGCTGAGGAATTTAAGAAAGAAAATAGTGTCGATCTTCGAAAAGATGCCCAAGGATTGCAACGCCTCCGGGACGCAGCCGAGAAAGCAAAAATCGAACTGTCATCCTCGATGGAAGCGGAGATCAACTTACCATTTATCACCCAAGGAAAAGATGGTCCACTTCATCTTGTCACGAAGATTACACGAGCAAAATTTGAATCGCTTGTAGAGGATCTCATCAAAAAATCTATTGAACCAGTGAAAAAATGCTTGGCTGACGCCAAAGTGAGCGCAAAAGAAATTGGTGAAATCGTCATGGTTGGTGGTATGACTCGCATGCCAAAAGTGTATGAGACTGTAAAGGAATTTTTCGGTAAAGACCCAAATCGTTCGGTCAATCCAGATGAAGTGGTCGCAATTGGCGCCGCAGTTCAAGCTGGAGTCCTTTCTGGAGACGTGAAAGATGTCGTGTTACTCGATGTCACTCCACTGACACTCGGACTTGAGACGCTTGGAGGTGTCTCGACACCGCTTATCAATCGAAATACCACGGTCCCGACCTCAAAAACAGAGATATTCTCAACTGCTGCGGATAACCAGACATCCGTTGAGATCAATGTGCTCCAAGGTGAGCGACCAATGGCAAGTGATAATAAATCACTTGGAAAGTTTATCCTCTCAGGCATCCCACCGGCACCGCGTGGCGTCCCGCAGGTTGAAGTCACGTTTGATATCGACGCCAACGGTATCATCAATGTGACGGCCAAAGATAAAGCGACTGGAAAAGCATCGACGATCAAAATCACGGGCTCAACAGGGCTATCCAAAGATGAGATCGAAAAGATGAAAAAAGAAGCCGAGGAGCACGCAGCGGAGGATCAAGCAAAGAAAGATATGATTGAGGCAAAAAACAAGGCGGAAAATCTCTGCTATGTTGCTGAAAAAACGCTCAAAGATGCTGGAGACAAAGTCAAAGACGATGTCAAAAAAAGTGTAGAAGAAAAAGTGAAGGCTCTTAGAGATATCATGGAGACAGCAAGTAAGGAAGAATTGGAAACTAAGACATCCGAACTGTCTGATGAACTCCAAAAAGTTGGTGCAGCCATGTACCAGGAAACACCAGGAGCCGCACCGGGTGCGACACCAGGTGAAGGTCAAGGGGACGCAAAAACTGACGGCGAAGCACCGACATCAGATGGCAAAGTTGAAGAAGGACAAGTCGTAAGCTAATACACAATAACCACGTTCCAAACTACAAACAAATTCCAATGATACAATGAGTCCTTCATTGTCCATTGGAGTTTGTTGTTTGAAGTAGACGTAATACATTGGTACTTAATTTGGATACGTGGAACAAGGGAAAGTTCATATTTATATGGCAAATCAACGTGATTACTATGACGTACTAGGAGTAGGAAAGTCCTCATCGCCCGAGGAAATCAAGCGTGCATACCGCAAGCTCGCGCTTGAGTGGCATCCGGACAAAAATAAATCCGCAGGAGCCCATGAGAAATTTAAAGAGATAAATGAAGCGTATGCGGTGTTGTCTGACAGTGGAAAAAAAGCACAGTATGATCAATTTGGCCATGCGGCATTTGCGCCAGGAAGCGGCGGAATGGGTGGCGGAAACCCATTTGCTGGAGGGAGTCGTGGACAAGGGCCGTTTAGTTATAGTTGGTCCTCAGGCGGTGGGGCTAATCCCTTTGGCGATGAATTTGTTGACCCATTTGAGATGTTTGAGTCATTTTTTGGAGGCGGAATGGGTGGCGGCGGACGGAGACCTCGACATCCGATCTATGAGATATCTATATCATTTAATGATGCTGTCCATGGGGTCACAAAAGAGATAAGTCTCCCAAAAGGTGCAGCAGGTGAAGGATCGGTGAAAAAAACGATCAAAATTCCACCTGGTGTCGATTCTGGTTCTCGAATTCGCTTTGATGATTTCGATATTCAAATAGCGGTTGCACCCGATCCACTGTTTAAACGCGATGGGGATGATGTAGTGGTAGAGCATGAAATACCATTTTCTCGGGCAGTGCTCGGCGGCATCGAAGACGTCAAAACGATCGATGGGACCGTCAAAATCCGCATCCCCGCTGGTACCCAGCCAGGGACGCTTATCCGACTCCGTGGACAAGGGATACCGCGTGTGCGAGGAGGCGGTCGGGGAGATGAATATGTCAAAATCCAGATGAGCATACCGACAAAACTTACGCGCCGGCAAAAAGAACTCATCGAGGAATTTGAAAAAGAATCCGCGTAATATTTTTTTAGGTATGGAAGAACCATTCATACGAAATAGTAGAGGCGAACGACTATACACGCTGGTTGATGGAAACGAGCAGGCTGATCGTACGATCGTGTTTGTCCATGGTTTTTTTGCGACGCTTCACGAAAATGGGTATTTTGATGATCTGGTCGCGGATCTCTCGAACGAATATCGGATCGTACGATTTGATCTATCTGGAGTCGGGAAAAGTGACGGAAAACCTGAAGATGGAAACTACACGAAATGGGCGAGTGATCTAGATGCAGTTCTTTCGTATGTACAATCTGTGTACTCTGGGCGTGTATATCTCTTTGCTCAATCCATGGGGTGTTTTGTTGCGTCACTTTTATGCCCATCTGGCATCACGAAAGCGATTATGACAGGGACGCCAAATACGAGCGTTAGCCATATACAAAAATGTATGATTTCGTATTTTGGGACGCGTCCTGGCGCTCATATCGATGTGAACGGATTTTCAGTGATTCCACGAAAAAATGGTGCAGTTACTCGTATAGGTCCGTCTTTTTGGCAGGTTCTTTCTGAATTTGATCCGGTACCAACGATGGAACGGTTTGCTAAAACGACACCAACACACATCGTTCATGCCGGAAACGATGAAGTATTGGGGGATCAGTATATCCATGAATACGACACACTTCCCGGTGTCACCTCTGAGACTATTGCAGGTGCTACACATAATTTCGTGGGTACAGATAGGAGACATTACATCAGTGCATGTGCGAGAAAAATCTTCAGCTAGTGTTTCCGTGACATTTTATTCGATCAACGATTATAAAAAATTCCACTCAAATATTTTCGTGGCTCTTTGACTGACGCTCAGCTACGTGGTATACTTTTACCTAATTGTACCAGTAGATGTACACAGGGAGAGGTGGGGCAACCCGCCTTTTTTTATAAACGTAGCAACTGTCATAAGGAGTATCACGATCTATGCCAGCAACAATCAAATCAGAATTCGCATTGGCACTTAACCAAATTGCAACCGAGCGGGGTCTTGCCCCGGAAATCATCCTGGAAACTATCCAGGCGGCTGTTGTCGCGGCATATCGGAAAGACTATGGTGGTGATGAGCTTGAACTTGTCACATCGACGGTAAACCCAGAAACAGGTGAAATCAAAGTCTATAAAGAAGGTGTAGAAGTGACACCTCCTGGATTTGGACGTATTGCCGCCCAGACAGCAAAACAGGTGCTCTTACAGCGAAATCGTGAAGCAGAAAAAGCAGCAGTACTTGCAGATTTTCAGCATAAAATTGGGACAATTGTCCCTGGTATGATTCTCCGATTTGATGGCCCGAATGTGGTTGTCGATATTGGTCGAGCACAGGCCTACATGCCCGTGTCTGAGCAGAACCCTGCTGAACGGTACCACCTCAATCAACGCTTAAGCTTCTTTGTTTCTGGCATCCGTGAGACGACCCGAGGTCAGGACATTATCGTATCCCGCAGTGATAAAGGACTTGTTGAAGGACTCTTTAAACGGGAAGTTCCTGAAGTTGCCCAGGGCGCAGTAGAACTTCGCATCATCGCTCGGGAAGCAGGTGGTCGCACGAAAGTCGCTGTATGGTCCACACAATCTGGTGTTGATCCAGTCGGATCATGTGTTGGACAAAAAGGAGTCCGCGTCCAAGCAGTCATCAATGAACTTGGATGTAACGAAAAAGTAGATATCATCCAATGGACTGAAAATACCGTCGAATTCATCATCGCTGCACTTGCACCGGCAAAAGACGTGAGTGTCACGCTTGATGAAGCGACAAAGATAGCGACGGTGTTTGTGCCCGAAGACCAGTTATCGCTTGCTATTGGGCGTGATGGTCAAAATGTGCGTTTGGCATCAAAAGTCACTAACTGGAAAATCGATATTAAAGGTAAGCACGTGGTGGCATCCGCAACTCCTGACGAAGAGACGACAGTCGAGTCAGAGGATGGTGTGGTTTCTGAAAGTGCTGCATCCACAGAAGAAGTGGCTGCATCACCAGTTGAAGAAACAGTTGAAACACCAGTAGAAGCGCCCATTGAAGCATCAGTGGAAATAGCAGAGGAGCCAAAAGCACCGATAGAACCGACAGCGGATGTTTCAAAAGACGAAGCAGAGCCGGCACCTGAACACTAATAATATCTGCACCTATGGCAAAAATAACGAAAAACGAGCAATCCACTAGACCGCCAATTGTTGCGGTGCTTGGGCATGTCGATCACGGGAAAACATCACTGTTAGATTACATCCGCAAGACAAATGTCGTTGCTCGTGAACACGGTGGTATCACACAATCCATCGGTGCCTATCAGGTACAGTACAAAGCAGACAAAAAGAATTCATCTGTGTATCCAATCACATTTATCGATACCCCAGGACATGAGGCATTTGCCAAAATGCGTTCACGGGGTGCGGCAGTTGCTGATATCGCGATTCTCGTTGTCGCTGCAAACGATAGTGTCAAACCACAAACGATCGAATCTATCCGGATGATCAAAGATGCAGGTGTGCGGCTCATTGTCGCAGCAAACAAAGTTGACCTTCCTGATATTCACCTAGAAAAAGTAAAGCAAGATCTAGCGCGGTATGGGGTACAAGTCGAAGGATTTGGTGGGGATGTGCCGATGGTGCCAATTTCTGCAAAAGCAGGGACAGGCGTAAATAATCTCCTTGAGATGATTGTCCTTGTCGCATCTGATATCGGACTTCCGAGTTATGATGAGAAACCACTCTCGGCGCCAGTCATCGAAACGAGAGTAGATAAGGGAAAGGGCCTTGTTGCAACCGTCATCGTCAAAGAAGGCGTTCTTCGGTCCGGTATGACACTTTTTGACAAAACAGAACAAGTCGGCAAAGTGCGGGCAATGTTTGATGAGTTTGGACACGGGGTAAAAGAAGCGAGTCCAGGTACACCCGTCGAAGTCCTTGGATTTACCAAGCTTCCGACTGTGGGTACACCAATTCTCGATCGTGTAGATGAAACATTCG
>CAZQGM010000037.1:0-10170 GCA_964592885.1 uncultured Gammaproteobacteria bacterium | reverse complement strand
GGACGATTCGAGTATATATATGCTTTCCGTCGCATCTGACACAAATGGGATAAGCGCTCCTGAAAATGGAGTGTCCAGTCCTTGTATATGAAATGCATCTTCTTTCCCTTGGGTAAATTTTTGCACCGTACCTTTTTGACCTCCAACATATACCGACCCGTCGATGGCGAAACTTGTGCTATCTGAAAAATCAGGCAGTGTATCAGGATTGAGGTATTCCTTTTGATCAGAAAATCCTTTTTCTAGGCTTTGGTATTTCCATATTCGCTGTTTTTGAGCATCAAGTAGATATAGATTTCCGCCAAAAGAAGTCATTTTTCTGATGCTCCCCCAATCCCCGGCTTCTTTCATCTTTACTACATTTCTACTCGTTTTTTTATCTCGAATCGAGATTGCGTGAACACTGTTTCCGACCAATATATACACCATATCGCCATGAATTGAGACAGACGATGCTTCCTCAAAACCATCGCCTCCACCGATAATTTGTCCGTTTTTTGAGCTTATGGAAAGTGCATACACTGCTTTTTGGGTCGGGTCGAGAAGTGCGATCGTGTCGCCGTAAAATGACAGATCTGTTGCACGGCTACCGATTTTCAAAAGAGATGGATCATAAAATAATGTTGGATCAACCACATACTCTCGCTTTGCATGAGTCAGGGATGTGCGTATTTTCTCAGATAGCTCTTTCAGTTGTCGGCCGGATTTTGTATTCTCGGCAACCTTGGATAGAAGTGGCGTAACTATCTGTTCGGCCTTTACGAGTGACTCTCGAGATTTTACCGGATTTAGCTCTATAAGCGCGCTCCCTTCATCATACAAACCTGTTGCTGTTTGCATGGCTGATATGGTCGTAGTATCAAGACGAAGTGATAATTCTCTTCGTACTCCAAAAATGATGCTACCTATAAACACCACGGCAAGGATAAGGGCTATCCGCCCATCAAGAGATCGAAGATGCGTTATGAGAAGTCCCACTTTCCGTTTTAGGACTGAATACCGCGTACGAGGACGAATAAATCTCCGTACTGACCAAACAAGCGACGAATTTGTAAGTATTTTTTTCAGCGATCGTGATTGTGCGTCAGTCATGAGTGATTCTGCTGACACTTCGTCAGATTTCTCGACGCGAATGACTGCAGCCCCACACCCAGTTGAATCTGGAATTGCATGGAGTTTTACCATGATTTCTGCCGCCACATCCTCGAGCGGCAAATGATCAACCATCGCTAAAAGTGACTGGTCAGGAAACCGATCAGTCGTCGTTTTTGATGTTAAAATAAACATGTCCGATACTTGACTTTTTCCTCCTATGGTTCCATCTCCTTTTGTCAGCACTGCAAACGACTCATGTCGCTTGAGAAATGCTTTTCCACCACGCTTCGAAATAATGTACGCTATGTCGCCAATTGTAAATAGCACGATACAAGAAACCATGTATGGACTAGCAAACGAACTAATAACTTTGTCGACGGCAGATGCATCACGTGGCTCAACGGCAAAAAACGCTGTCAGTTTTTCTTTGTATGTCTGACCAATGATCTGAACATTTTGCCGTTCATCATGAATCTCAAATACAGCACACCACTTCGGCCCATGATAGCACTGGGTTAGCCATTCTGGAGATGGCTCAGGGATAACAGCTGCAACAACCAATCGAAGGTTCATACGCATGTATATCGTACCAAATTTATACTACTTCAGTCTTTACTGAATCAGGAACAGACGTATACACGCTTGAACAAGCTATATTTAAAGAATAACAAGAGCAAAGAAGAATACCCCTACTGCACAGAGCAAGTGAATGATGGTAAGCATCCGTAAAATTGGCTCAGCGGATGACTCGAGCACTTTCGCCATCAACTGCTCCTGACGAACCATCACGGCGGCAAATACTCCATATACCCCGATAGCAAGGAGCATCATCACTTTCAAAAAAAGCCATCCTGCTATTTGAAGCGAATCAGGTGTCATATAGTACCTCTCATTATCGTCGGCGTCCTGCCATGTAGGATATCTGAAATCGTGTCGACCACAATTTCCGGATGTGGTACTGCACGGAATGAAAAATTTGGGTGCTCTCCAGCAGTTTGAATTTTGACATCGCCATAATTAAACATCGTGGCGAGTATTCCCCCTGAACTATATGATATATCTTCGATGTTCTTGTATCGAGTTTCCGAAAATTCTTTATACAGAAGGTGGATGAAGTCTATATCAATAATTCGTTGGTTAGTCACGATATAGATATTAAAAAACCAATGTAAAAATTTTCCTAAAATAAACCCAAATGTCGCTACATACCACAAAAGTGTACCTACAATTATGTATGCTGGTGGCACCGTAAATGATGTAAACACGTACCGGAGCACTAATGGAAATACTGTCCATGGTACCATAAGCATCACCACCCCTAAAACGACGATGGGAAGAAGAAAAATGATGTGTTCTCTCATAAAAAGAATTACTTTTTCATCTTCTTCTTGCGTCTCAAAGCGTATATTTGTCGGCTCTACGGAGTATGAATTTAACATTTCGCTTGTGGAAAAACGCATTTTTTTCCGTATAGGAGAGGCAGAAGGTGGAGAGTCGGTATTGGTAAATACAGTAGGCATGATTACACGCAAGTATACTACTTTTTTTCGATATTAAACAGCGGACCGACTATTTGAATATTTGCTGGTGCTCGAAGGTTAAAATACGATTTAAATTCTTCACGCCCAAACTCTCTGGAACTGGCATCACCTGATACCAACACTTTCGTCACCATGCCAGACACCTTGTCCCACTCCACTTGAACAGAACTTATGGTATTAAACGGTGATCCTCCTCTATTTCTTAGTTCGGATTTTACTGTGTCGGCACTCCATGTCTCTACTCCATCAGGATTGGTTTTATCTGTTTGAGAAAGATGCTTTTGTGTCGACGAGTCGGCTTTTGCAAGCATGAGAACATTGACGATATCCGCGACTTCCTCAGGCTTTAACCATGCCGTTTTGTTGTATTGACTACGCGATCCCCAATCACAGTAAAACCAGGGAGAATCTTTATCGTATGAATTATTTTTTAGGTCTTCAAATGAGTTGACCGACCCCACAAAGTCATTTGCGTGTTTCGTCCAATCGGTCCCATTCCACCCAATTTCAGCGGTGCTAAAAATATATCCGCCATGAGTCGAAGAAAACCATGCTTTGATGGGATTTCCACCTTTAACCATTACTTTTCCTTCGGTTTGAGTGACCGCTTGTTCCCAATTTCCCCCTTTTGGTTCAGGCTTAAACACTTGGCATTGCTCCGTCGTGCAAATCGATCCACTGCCATTGTTGGTATATGCTAGTACGTATGATCGCGCCGCAATGGCTTGCGCCTTGAGCGCCGCAAGGTTGTTATCTGTCCAAGAGTCAGGTATTTCGTAGATGCGCTTGACGTATTCGTCAAGCTTGTACGTCCCATATCCATCGACACGGATATCGATATTTGTGTCCCATCTTTTTATCTCATCGAAGTTGTAGTAGGCACGCAGTATCGTCTCTTCGTCCTGGTTTTGTTTTGCTCGTCCCCATGCCCCGTATTGATTTAAGCCAACACGATTTGGCGTCCCATACGTGAAAAATCCAAACTTTGGACTAAACCCTGGATCCCGACCATTTGTCAGATCACTATCGCATCGCCCTGCAGAATTTGCGGAACGGGAAATATTTAAACTTGCGAGCTTTTGTGCAAGTAATTGCTGCTGCTGGGCCGATAATGCTGCGATGGCGCTTGATAACTGTTTTTGATAGGCCGTGGCTTCGGTCACAAGCTTTCTTACCGATGCGGCTTTTGCATCAATATCTGCTTTTAACGCTGACAACCCCACTTTCTCTCGTTCCAATTCTTTTTTACGATCTTCAAGATCTTTTACGCGAAGTGCGGTTGCAATGATCGTTTTTTTATCTTCATTGGTGACGTTTTTGTCGTATCCGTACATTCGAAATGCTTGTCCTATGTCTGATGCGGTCAGAAGCATCAACACCGATCCCATGGATGAGTATGATCGCACATAAAACTGGCGTATTCGTTTCGTTGCAAGCGTAAGCTGATCTCCGAGCTGACTCTCACCAATCATGATCGCTTTAGATTTCTTTACTAAATCTGCTTCAATTCCGATGATTCTACTTTGAAATGCACTGATATCTGCATCCATTTTCCGAAGCGAATCTACATGGGGTTTTTTTGCGGCCTCCATCTGAGAGAAGGCTTCTTCACATTTGGCTTTCCGCTCAGTCAACGCATCAAGATTTAGTGATGAGAGGTTAGATGTATCACAGGACTGCGCATACACTGGCGTCGGTGTGAACACAAAAAAGTACCGTATTGCGACAGCAAAAAGCAATACACTACAGACAGTAAAACCAAGTATTCGTAAACGCATATCTACTAAGGAATGTATGCTTTTCTAAGCATACGGTACCACACATAAAACACTTCATTTTATTCTACCATGCTTTTCCTGAAGAGCAGGTTTATGGTAAACTACGTGAGGTATGGTATTTCTAAAGCGCATTGTTGGTACGCTCTCTATGGCATTGGCTTTTATTCCTCACAAAGTATTTGCTGAGGAAGCGTCCGTGTGTCGGTCTGTTGTTGGCGATGCGGGCGCAAAGTGTTCGGAGTGCATGACAGATGGAAAAGGAGTATGGACTGCAATTGGCTGTCTCTCGACCAACCCAAGTGATTTTATTCAGCAATTTATCACGATCGGCGCGGGTATCGCTGGTGGAGTATCACTTCTTCTTATCATTTTCGGAGGACTACAGATGATGACCTCTGCTGGAAACCCCGAAAAACTCAATGAGGCAAAAGAGTTAATAAGTGCAGCTATTACTGGTTTGATTCTTATCATTTTTTCCATATTCATTTTACGTATCATAGGGTATGATATTTTACGAATTCCAGGATTTGGCTTATCGTAAAGTATGACTCTATATTTTCTATGAAATTAGCGGATCTCACTATCGGGTCAGGCGAACAGAAATTTACTGTATTAGACAATTCATCATTCGTACTTAAAGATGCTTCTATTGGAGAAATTATCGAGAAAGCAATGCCGTTTGTTTTTGCGTTCGCTGGAGTAGGCTTACTTCTTATGATCATTTCAGCGGGATTTAGCCTCTTAACAAGTGCGGGGGATCCCAAAAAAGCGGCAGCTGGTCAACAACAACTTACATTTGCCATCATCGGATTCCTTATCATATTTCTCGCATACTGGATTACACAAATTGCGGGGAATATTTTCGGCATAGAAGCGATTAAAAATACATTTCAATAACTCTTTCGTTTTTTTTAGACTCCAAACCGTCTGTTTCGTATCTGATATTCCCCAATGGCCTCATCGAGTTTTTCAGGCGTAAAATCAGGCATGTACCACTCTGGAAATAATAGCTCACTATAATTTGATTGCCAAAGCAAAAAACCGGATAGACGCTTCTCGCCTCCAGTTCGGATAATAAGCTCGGGATCCGGAATTCCAGAGGTATCAAGAAGATTGCTTAATTGTTGAATTGTTACATTGTTACATTGCTGATCGTTAGGTAATTTCCGTATTGCACGAATGATCTCATCGCGACCACCATAGTTGAGCGCAAGAATAACGGTAATTTTTGTGTTGTGTTTTGTTTCTTCAACCACACGTGTAATGGCGTCACGAATATCTGCAGGAAATTGACCAATATCTCCAATTGTCCGAATACATACTCCGTTTTCAGACAACCGTTTCCACCTCCGTGCAATGACATTTCGAAATAATGTCATAATGCCGTTGACCTCCTCTGCATTTCGTTTCCAGTTTTCTGTAGACCAGGCCCACAGGGTCAGATATTTTACGCCTTTTGATGCTGCGTGTTCGATAAGAGGCTCAAGAATATCATCTGAAACACGGCGATGCCCTTCTAGCACAGGGAGCCCATGCTCTTTTGCCCACCTGCGATTTCCGTCCATGATAATAGCGATATGCTGTGGTACTAAATCTGTATTTTCGTCCATATAAATCCTTTCGTTTGTTTAAATCCATCCCAATTGATGGAGTCCGTCAATCGTCCCTTTCATGATAATGCTATCCGTACCAGGATCAATCATCCCGCGAACAGCATCTTTTGTAAAAAACTCTACCCCATCTGTCTCAACGGCATCAGGATAAAACGGCCCATCATACGAAGCGGTATATAGCATTGCCATCTCAGTCTCCTGAGTGGTTCTCGTCAAAAAATGCACACCTCCCGCTAGTGGGATAGACACGCCTAGTTCCTCTTTTAATTCACGTTCTGCTGCATCCGTATACTCTTCTCCTTTTAGTACGTGTCCCGCGGAAGACATACCCCACGTCCCAGGATCCATATCTTTCGTTTGACTACGCTTTTGAAGAAGTACTCTTCCTAAGGAATCAAAAACAGCGACACCAACAGTTCTGTGGATGAGCGTGGGATTATGATGACAATCATATCGAGTTCTATATCCAACGATAGTGTCGTTTTCATCTACAACGATAAATAGTTCACTTTGATTGTCAGTGGTCACAGAGCTTTTCATATAGCTTGGGGGTATTACTCTTTTTGCTCAAGTCTCACTCCATCTTGGCCAATTTTGATTTTTTCTGGCGCTGCTTTATATACTGAGAGTGCTGACTGGAGCGCTGTTTCAGATTTGTGATACGCGAGAATGTATCCGACACTACCCGCTCTCCCTCCACCACCTAAGATTTTCGCGGCTCCTCCGGATTGTTCGATAGAATGAATAATCTCAATAGCCTTCGTACTCTCCACACCCATGTCCTGGAGTGTTTTGTTTCCACGGATCATTGCGGACAACATAGCCTGAGAATCATGCTCCTTTATCGCAACTGCACATAACCGTGTTGCTCGTTCATTCTCTTCAAAAATGGATGCGAATTTTTCTGGTTCCTTCTCTACGGATTTCCTGACGTACGCCACCATCTCCCCAGTAGATTCCGGAGGGCGACCGGTATCAACGAGGTAAAAATGATCAATGACGTCTGTCACCCGAATTGGGACCTGCCACATACTTTTGAGAAATTCCAGTTCCTTACGATACCAAAGAAGCCCTCCCATGGTGCTCGAGGTGTTATCAACACCTGATGGCGTTCCATGCTTTCGTTTCTCCGCTTCGTAGGCTATTTGATTAATGAGCACAGGGTTCCATATTTTTTTTGCCGCAAATAGTATGGCTCCAACAGTCGCGACTGCTACGGCTGCTGATGTCCCAATATGGTATCCTGGTTTCAAGTCTGAGGTAATAGAAATACTCATACGTGTAGATGTATCGATATGCCCCATTTGACATGCTATATCGACAATATGTCGAACATATGATGGATCTTCCTCAGAGCGGATATCAACTCGAGAAGCTGAAAGAGATGAATGTGGGCGTAGCGTGATAGAGACTTTTAACCGTCTATCTATAGCAGCAACCAGTGCCGGTTTTCCATATACAACCGCATGGTCACCCATGAGAATCACTTTTCCTGGGGCGGATACAGTCACCATAATAGCAATTACCCCTCTATCACAACTTTTATCCCGTAGGGAACAACTCCATCATCAGACGGCTCCATCATGCGACGCACGACACATCGCACTGCCTGCCCGATATGAATGGCTTGGGCATCAGCATCTACCAGTTGAAACGGCATTCGATCACCAGAAGCAAGTTCCACAAGTACGACTGGATATGGGGCTTGGTCTCCGTACCCCTCAGGCGGCACTCTGATAATCGTCCATGAGACTATCCGACCAACCATACCGATTTGTGCAGCAATATGATGCTGATTTCGCCAGATTTTTACGGGACTGATCATATGTTTACTATCTGGACATTGGACAAAAAGCAAATATCAAAATACTTGCTATTTGTTATTTGTCCATTCTGTCTATTGCCCATTTTTCAGAATGTGTACTACTGATGTTGCTCCGCTTCCTCCAACGTTTTGAGCCACACCCACAGAGTGCCGCTCTGATTGACGATTTCCACATCGCCCACGAAGTTGATCTGCTAATTCTACTATTTGCTTGACGCCCGTTGCACCAACTGGATGTCCACATGCCTTCAGCCCACCTGATGTATTGACCGTGATTGTGTGAGATGTGCCAAGTGTCACGTCACCGGCAACTATGTGTTTACCCGCTGATCCCGGCGCGTATATCCCAAGATCTTCAAGCGCAAGAATTTCAGCGATGGTGAAACAGTCATGCACCTCGGCAAGATGCACCTCTTCCGGGCGGATATCTGCCTGAGAATATGCTGTTTTTGCTGCACGAACCGTAGCATGAAGAGACGTAAGATCAGAACGATTTGCAATTCCCAAAGAATCATTTGATACCGCCGACGCGACGATGGAAACGGATGACGGATGACGGATGACGGATGACGGATGACTCGTCAAAATAACCGCTGCAGCTCCGTCGGTGATAGGAGAACAATCAAGTAGTTTTAAAGGATCCGCAACATAGCTACTTTTCATGACAGCTTCGATAGTAATGGGTGTTTTAAATTGTGCTTTTGGATTGAGAGATCCATGATAATGATTTTTGACTGCGACATAGCCAAGTTCCTGTTCTGTCAGGCCATACCGCTCCATATAACTTCGAGCCAACATGGCGTATACACCAGGAAATGTCGACCCTGCGAGTCTCTCATCGTTTGATCCTGCTGCCATAAGGGATGAAGAAACAAGTTCGGGCTTGTGGTCGGTCATTTTTTCGATTCCTACAACGAGCACCGTATTATATACACCCGAGAGAATGTTCGTGACTGCTGAATGAATAGCAAGGCCGCCGGACGCACATGCTCCTTCAACGGTGTACGCTGCATTTTTGATACCAAGCTCTTCCGCAAATAGTGCCCCCGCGTGTTGCTGGTTTCCAAGTAACCCAGACAGCATGTTTCCAACAACGAGACAGTCTATATCAGCTATCTCCCGATTAGCGTCAGTAAGTGCCTGGGAAACAGCCTCACGGACAAGTGATCTGGGAGACGATGACCACAATTCTCCAAATGTCGTCATTCCGGTGCCAAGTACGGTTATGTTCATATATCAAATCTTGTGTGTTTTTTTTAAATATTCCGTATAGGAAATCGACGTCCGTCGATTGATATGGGCCAGAACTGTATTTTTTGCCCGTTGTCTCTCCTCCTGAATCCGAAGAATATCATCACCAACATCCCACAGAAATGCGTCGCTTCCGGCTCCGGATCCATAGGAAACCATAAATATTCGGTCTCCAGGGCGGCTACTATCGAGAACTGCACCTAAACCGAGCATTGATGATGCTGAATATGGGTTTCCGATATGATCAACTGTCAATGATGGCCGAAGTTGATCAGATGTAAATCCAAGTCGTTTTGCGACGCTTCTCGGGAATTTTCCGTTTGGCATATGAAATACCACATGAGTCACATCATGTGGTGTAACTCCAGTTTTCTCCATCAGTAATTTTGCCGCTCCCATTACGTGGGTAAAATATGCAGGTTCTCCCGTAAATCTCCCTGCATGTGACGGGTACCGTATTCCATCTCGACGCCAGAAATCGGGTGTATCCGATGAGTATGAGGTATATGCAGCAAGCGTGGCGGCGGATGCACCAACACCAAGGACCAATGCAGCACCAGCTGTTGCTGATGTGTATTCAAGCGCATCATGGGGACGACTTTGCGCGGTATCGGCACCAATAGCAATTCCTTTTTGTATGTGACCCGATGCAACGAGTCCAGCGATCATTTGTATCCCAGCTGTACCTGCTTTACATGCAAATTCAAGATCTGCAGCGAGGTAATTGTGCCCCATGCCAACCAATTCACCAACAATCGTTGAGGTAGGGTTCACCGCGTATGGGTGACTTTCTGAGCCTACAAACACCGCTTCCATCTCTGTTGGTTTTGCGTGTGCCGTAGAAAGTGCACCGGTCGCTGCTTCGATCGCAACCGTCACTGCGTCTTCGTCGACGCTTGGCACAGCTTTTTCCTTCACTCCGAGGGCCCCTATAATCTCGTCGCCGTCCTTTTGCCACACAGCCGCAATACCAGCGAGTGCCAGACGATATTTCGGAACATACGTCCCATATCCGAGAATCCCAACCTTATGAGTTTGTAGTTTCATTTTTTTATTTTTTCCCCCTA
>CAZQGM010000036.1:0-10459 GCA_964592885.1 uncultured Gammaproteobacteria bacterium | reverse complement strand
TCGTGAAGCCGCTTCCATGACAGCTGTACCGGTTCCTGCAGGGAGTTCATAGGAAACGTATAGAGTATCACCATTTGATTTGGGGAAAAACTCATTTTTTACAAGGCCGAGCGGCACAAGTGAATACGATACGACGACGAATGTAATGATAGCTATGACGACCTTGCGTGTCCCATGAGGAGATGTGAGAATTCGCTTGATCCATCGTCCGTAGAAATTTCCAAGTCGTGCTGTATCTATAAGACCATGATCAAATAATCTCACGGCTATATGTCTGAGATATGTTGCGGCAGGTGCCGATGTGATGTGAGTCGTGATATATACGGTGATACGTATTCGGAGTGTGTAGGTGAGGGCAACGATTGCGCCAATCAGGATAAGCGTTGGTATAAAAAAGACTGTTTTTGGTATCGTCACATATAGGACCATAATCACAATGGTCGAAAGTATGATGATGCCAAATGTTTTCACACGTTTTGGGAGTGTCGGAGACAAAAAAACAATCATCATCGGGAGTGTGATAAACCATGCGATAAATGTCGAGCTGTACATGGTGGTAGATACGATAAGCGGGATGGGCTTAATAAACTCACCGATGATGCCGGTTGAAAGGATAAGCGGTAAAAAAGCCCAGACAGTTGTCGCGGTTGTCGTCCAAATAGGAATGACGAAATCTCTCCAGACGAGAAGCGCAGCCTCCTCAGGTGTGAATCGTTTTGTTTTGTAGTATGCGGACATTGCAGATACTGTGACGATCGTATCGTCAATCGACGTACCAAATGCGAGAAGAAACGCAAATAACGAGATAAAATTAACGGTTTGTCCAAGAACTGACATCCAGAAAAACGAGAGAAGGAATGTAAGTGGGATTGTCATGCATGCGATCAATGCCTGCCGGAGACCAAGGAATAGTGTCAAATTGATGGCAACAAGAATGATGGTAGACTTAAACTCATCTATCAGCTCAGAAAACTGTTTTGTGATCTCTTCGCCACTATTGACGACGGTGATAACCCGAAGACTCTCTGGGGCAGATTTCATATATGTATCGACGAATGATTCAACACGTTTGACGGTGGTATCAATGTCTGAATCAGAGCTTTTGTACACTGAAACTTGTACAGATCGCATGGGGGACGTATTTTTCCCTCCGATCAATCCGGGGAATAGTCCTGCTTTTGGACGCTCGACAATCTTTGCAATATCCCCAAGTTTCATCGGGGTATTATGAACTGACACGATCGTCGACCGAATATCGTCAACTGATAGTGCACTTGGATCGACGCTAAGGGAAAAAGTAGATCCATCACTTTCGACAGATCCAGCAGGATATGATGAGAGTGCCGTCGATATAGCCCCTGAAATGCCTGTTGGACTTAGTCCAGTAACTCGTGCAGTCTCAGGATTGATGATAATCTGAATTTCTTGTGTCTCAAATCCCGATAGGGTGACGCGATCGACTCCAGGTATGGATTCAATATCTGTCTTGAGTGCGTCTGTAAACCTCATCAGCGAGCCTGGATCAGTGTCACCTGTCAAAGAAAAGGTCCATATCGGCTGATCCTCGAAATCAAGTGCTGCGACAGACGGTGTTTGTGCATCATCAGGGAGCGTCGTTACCTCACTAATTGCGGTCTGCACATCATTTCTTGCTTTGTCTTTTTGCACAGACGAGAGAAATTGTAAAACGATAAGAGAGAAGTTATCGCGGGACACAGATGTCATCGTATCGATACCTTTTACGTTATCAAGCGCATCCTCAAGTGGTCGTGTGACTAGTGATTCCACATCCTCTGGGCCTGCGCCTGGGAGTACAGTCGAGACACGAACGATAGTGAGTTTAACTTCAGGATTGAGTCGTCGTGGGAGCGTCATAAACGCGACAACCCCGAGAGCAATGACGGTGATGAGAATGAGGATAACGAGTCGAATATTTTGAAAATATGATGCGTTCCATCCTGATCGTAGTTTCGGATCAAAGGTAAGGCTTGATAAGGATGAAAATTCGCTATTACTCATGTGGTAGTGCTGAGACGGGTGATTACTGTTTAATTTGGATCGCATCTCCCGCAACGACTGTCCGGTCTAAGATGACAGAGCTACCCTTTGGAAGGCCGTTTGTCACTTCAACGAAACGACCGTATACGTCACCTAAAGTTATCTTGACGCTTTTTGCTTTTCCGTCGCTGGCGACGAAGGCGTATGCAGATTCTCTGGTCTGATAGACCGCGGTAAGCGGGATGTAGGGGATAGTGCTCCCGGTATCTGGATAGCCGACGGGTATGATTGCCGCCACATATGATTTATCTGTGATCTGATCATATGTTGCCTCAGGGAGTGGGTAGATGATCGAGTACAACGATCCTTGGACCGCTTCGCTACTGACATACGCTGGGAGAGCGGTGATGATGTCTTTTCCAAGTAGTATCTTCGTTGGTTCTGTCTTTGAAATATTGTGGGCTATGGATTCGGGTGCATAGACGACGGCGGTTGCTTGCTGGTTTGCGGAACCAGAAATCAGTGCAATTGGTGTCCCAGGTGCGACTGCCTGACCAGTTCGGACGAAGATACGTTCTACTCGTCCACTGATGGGAGACGATGGATACATGAGGCCCTCGGCTATACGCGCTAGAGAAAGCTGGAGCTTACTCACTTCGAGATTAAGTTCTAGTGATTTCTCTTGAAGTTCGAGTTGTTTAAGTGTCAGATCTTTTTGAATAGTTGCCAAATCAGTGGGAGGATTGGCACTATCTGCCTGATATCGGGCGTTTCGGATAGCACTATTTAGCTGGTTATTTGCACTCAAAAATTGGCTTTTCAGCTGCTTAGTTGACAGGATGAGTGATTCATTGCCAGATGGGCTTGCAGTGAGTACGGATAGATTAGTATCAAGTGTACGGATGATGTCACTATTGAGATCAATAGCTGACTGCGTATCTCCGATAGATTGATCTGTGATCTCACGAAGTCGTTCGACATTGTCCCTATTTTCATACGCAAGTGATTTTTGCTTCGCTATAAGCTCTTTTTGGATAGGATAGTTTTCTTCTGAAAATCGACTTTGTTTTTCGGCAATTTGACGTGATACCGCGTACGTATTGCCTCCCTGGTGCGTGGAGCTAAGACCCACTATCCATGCTCCACGAGTCACTGACTTTCCTTCAGATACATGGATAGCATTCACGATGCCACCAGTAAGTGATGTCACTGTGATGACACCTGATTTCTGGATTTCTGCCTGCATAGATACGGTCGGAGCAGAACCGACTGCATAGGTGGAAACCAGTTTTGGCTGTTTTTTTGTTTGCTCTATGTCCTCTGGTTTTCGTACGTAATTTCCAAGTGCGATGACGAGAATGAGAAGAAAAAGAAGTGAAAAAAACGTCTGCAATGGCCACCTCTCGACGATGGATTGTATACGTGTCTTCATGTGTGTGACAAATACACGTCCTTGGTCGAGTTTTATACGAGTGAGATGCATCGGAGTGGGCGTAGCGAGTGGTTTCTTTGGTGCTTTTATCGTAGCCATAAGGTTGGCATTATATCAAAAAATGAGTGCGATCACAATGGAAAAGTGATTTTGTATGATCAGGATACCGGAAGGGAAAATGGCTAAACGAATACTATTATTGTTCAATAATAAAGTGAACTACTTATGTATTCGATTATAAAAAAACGATATATATTATACTGTTTGAAGGATGAATTTTTCGATAATGTCGACGATCCCGTCGTCCTCTACTGACGGAGCTATATAGTCTGCGATACTTTTGAGCTCTGGAACCGCATTTCCCATAGCGATTTTGAGCCCACAGCCCATAAGGAGTGGTAGATCGTTTTGACCATCACCAACGCCAATGATCTCAGATGGTGTAATCCCTAAAATCTCAGCGACATGATTGACTCCGTGCTGTTTCGTCGCTTTTTTAGCGGAGAATCCTACGTCGAATTTTCCGGGATTCCATGCAGGAAGGAGAAATACTTCGATATCCACCGTTGATTCAACAGTCGTTTTGAGTGCAGTCGCGTCGTTTTCTGTCAGGTTGATAGTGTAGGCTCCAAAAATAGATCGAGACAGTGAGGTGTTGCGGTCCATCGTAAAGTGTTTTTCGTTGGTATCAACAACAAGGGCATAACCTAACGTGGCAGTGATTTCATATATTTTTTTAAGCGACTCGTGCGGAAGTGGATATTGGTAGTAACTAGTACTAGTGGAAAAATCATAAATGAGAGCACCTCCATGAACAACGGACGGTCCGCGAAGATTAAGTTCATTTGCGATCGGTGTGATGAGGGATAAATTGCGGGATGTGGCGACACCAACGTGTACATGAGCTTGCGCGCTGGTGATAGATGCCTTTACTCTCGAAGATGGAAATCCGTTTCGTCCGTTTTGTATAAGTGTTCCATCGCAGTCCGAGATAATGGCTTTGTATTTAATCATGTGATATGAAGTGAGGATAAATAGCAAATAACAAATAGCGAGTAAACGTAGGCTCCGGATACATAACAAAGGGTAATTACCTAAAAAATATCTGTCCCATGTTATTTGTTATTTGTCTAAATTATTACGTCATTGTACTGTATTTTCTATTTTCATTGCATCATATGAATCAACATTGGTACTATAAATGTATGAGATCACCAATTTTATTTCTTTCGCTTCTGCCGTTTCGGATACTTCTTTTTATCATCGAATTTACGCGTCGCCCAAATAGGACTCTTCGGGGATCATACAAAGGAGTAGAGTCGAAAGGTATATGGAAAGATGCAGCAAGACTGCCATCGTTTCGATATGAATGTTCTGCAGCAGCTCTTGATGGTAGGCTCTATGTCATAGGTGGCGTCAGAGTCCCATCTGTGTGGTTCCCGACACGATTGGTTGAAAGCTACGATACCGTATCCGATACGTGGAAACGAGTTGCGTCTTATCCGAAACTCGTACACCACAGCGCTGCGGTTTCTGTCGGAGGAAAGGTGTACGTTGTCGGTGGAAACGGTATCCGAATCATCCCACGTAGAGACATGTTTGCGTACGACCCCGCTCAAAACGTATGGATGCGGTGTACACCTATGCCGACAGCCCGAGGAGCACTTGGAGCTGGAGTCATTGATGGGAAAATATATGCAGTTGGTGGAGGGGTCAATGGGTCTCCTGTTGGTACGCTTGAAGTGTATGATCCCACGTCTGATACATGGGAGACAAAAGCACCTATGCCAACCAAGCGGGAACATATAACAGCAACAGTAGCGGGCGGCAAGCTCTATGTCCTAGGTGGGTATGCTGGTACCCGATTTGATAATCTCACCACAAATGAAGTGTATGACCCCATGTCTGATACGTGGACTACTCTCGCACCACTTCCATATGAAGTCAGCGGACTAGCATCTGCAACTGTGGGGGGTAGTATATATATATTTGGTGGAGAGCAAGGGTGGTCAGTATCGTCAGAAGTCCACGAATATATAATTGCAGAAGATCGATGGGTGAGAAGAAGCGATCTTCCTGTGGCGAGATATGCGCTAACTGCGACAGAAATCGCGGGGGGTATCCATACGATTGGTGGAAGTGGATATCTGATGGGTGACGATTTTCGCGATGAACACGAGGTATATACACCATGACGATCGGTATTTTCGCCTATTCACTTCATACGTCCACACTCTCTGGTGGCGATACTATATTCGTTGAGTGCGCAAAACGATGGATAAAAGCTGGTCATCGTGTCATGATTTTCACTCACGAAGCCGGGAAGGTATTTTGTACTGCAAATGGAATAGGACCGTCGAGCATCTGGGTCATGCCCATGTCACGGTACGATACATATGGATTTAGTATAGCTATGCTGTACAAAACACGTGAGGTAACCCACTATTTTGCAAACGATACCATCCCAGAACTTGATGCCTACTTTGCGACATCATTTTTCTTTCCTGATCTGATACCCGCAATTATCGCCAAAAGCCGGTTTCCGAAATCTAAATTACTGACTGCGTTTTATATCAACTCAAAGGCACTATTGGGTCTCGATTACAGTGGCGGACCGGTAAAAGGGCTATTTTTTTATATCAACGAACAGATTTCATTACTGCTCACCAAATGGTACGGAAGCTACTACATGACTGCATCTGCCCGGGATAGAGACCACTTTGTGTCACGACATGGCTTGGGATATGACCGTGTGACCGCGATTCGTGGAGGGGTCGATAATAGACTGTACCGTTCGGTTCCCGAGCAGTCACCAAAGTTTCATGCGATCTTTATGGGACGATTTCATCCGCAAAAATGTATAGACGAACTTCTGGTTATCTGGAAGCAGATCATGCAGCGACATCCGGATTGGCGTCTCGGACTCATTGGAGATGGGATACTTATGAATGCGCTTCACGTCCAAGTGACGCGGTCTGGTATGGAAAAAAACGTTTTTTTTCTTGGTATGCTTAGCGGCGTAGAAAAAGTCAAAGCGCTCAAAGCGTCTCGCGTGTTTCTTTCGTCATCTCGGTATGATACGGGAAACATTGCTCTTGATGAAGCACTTGCGTGTGGCGTACCTGGTGTCATCTATGATCTTCCTGACCTTGATTACCCGTTTGGTGTCATGAAAATCCCGGTCGGGGATACGATCCGTTTTTCATACGCAGCAGAAGCGATCATCGTCGATGCCTCGAAACGTGATCAGCTGTCCTCAGAGGCTTTATCGTTTGCTGCAACGATCGATTGGGACGTAAAAGCAAACGATGTCTTGAAAATGCTGCACCCCGAACGCGTTAAAAAATAAAAAATCGTTCAGTTCATCTTTTTCTTCATATGATATGATGTTTTTTTAGTAACTCGGTCATCAAAAATATGGGCACACGAGGACGACGTTTCATCATCGGTTTTATATGCATACTGGCCACTATGTTTATGTGGCCGGTCAGTGTGCGAGCAGTGAAGCCATCTTCCATTGACGCATCAAAGAATAGTGGCAAAGTCAATCCGGATATCATCGTTTTCGTACGTGACGGATGTGTCCATTGTCAAAAAGAAGAAGCGTGGCTACAAGAAGAATTTGCGAAAACAAATTCTGTAACAGTATCACTTCGTCGACTGGAAAACCCTGTCGACCGTACGACATGGGAAGCATTTACGACAAAACTCGGCATACCAAAAGTCACGCCACTGACCATTATCGGCACTACCTATATCGTTGGATTTGACACGGCTGAAACGACAGGGAAGGATATCCAAGAAAAGTTAGAATATGCGCGAAAAAATCGTGTGGCCACCAACCTCGATGCAGTGACCGAGCAAAGTCGTATCCGCGCGTCGGTGTGTCCAGATGATGGATCCTCGCCGTGTATAGTGGAGAAGGAGCCGCTTTTTGTCACTGTGCCATTTTTGGGCCGAATGAATGTGACGAAATATCCACTCGTCATCATCGCCGCATTGCTTGGTTTTTTTGACGGATTTAACCCTTGTGCGATGTGGGTGTTGATCACATTTCTCGTCATCCTACTTCAGGTCGGAAGTAAAAAAAAGATGCTTATATTTGCAGGAACATTTATAGTTGCTGAAGCAGTCATGTACGCACTTATCCTCATGTTGTGGTACAAGACATGGAACTTTGTCAGGCTCGATACGATCGTGACACCAGTCATAGGGATCATTTCTATCGTGGGGGGTATTTTATTTGTCAGAGAGTGGAGAAAAGCAGAATTCGAATGCAAGGTAGAAAATATGCAAGAGCGAAGTCGTACAGTCAGTCGTATCCAAAAACTTGCTACTGATAAATTTACTATCCTGACATTTTTTGGCATTCTGGGCTTAGCTTTTTCAGTCAACATCATCGAGTTTGCGTGTTCAATCGGGATTCCACAGGCATTTACAAAGATCGTTGAGCTTAACCAACTATCTCCAGTGCGAACACTCGGATTACTTGCGACATACATATTCTTTTATATGGTGGATGACTTCTTTGTATTTGGACTGGCGCTATATGGCGCTGATAAATTGCATCTTTCAAAAAAGTACGGTCGGTGGTCAAACCTATTTGGCGGTATAGTGATGATGCTTCTCGGTGTACTTCTTATTTTCAAGCCAGGAGCACTGCAGTTTTAGAAAAAAAATAGGCAGCCACTATGGACGATATTTTAAGTCTCCTATCTTGACCAGATACCTACGCGTGGTATCGTATATACATGATCACTGCCCACAGGTCGAAGGAAAACCCATTATTTTTTCCCAATAGGAACAACCCTTGGGAAGCTGAGGCCGCATTTAACGGATCAGTGGTAAAAACCGGAAGCACATACTTCATGCTGTACCGCGCATTGTCCCTTGAACACCTTCACGAGGGAAAACGGATGCAAGTTTCTAGTATCGGCGTATGTCAGGGTGGAGATGGCCTTCATTTTCGTAGAAGAAGGCAGTTGGTTGTCCCTGATCAACCATGGGATCAGTATGGATGTGAAGATCCACGTGTGACGTACATGGATGGGAAATATTATATTTTCTACACTGCGATTTCAGCATGGCCACCTGGGCCAGATACTATCAAAGTAGCAGTCGCCATCAGTGAAGATCTTGAGACTATCACCGAGAAACATCTGGTGACACCGTTTAATGCAAAGGCCACGGTGCTTTTTCCTGAGAAAGTGAACGGAAAATTCGCGGCAGTCGTGACTGCAAATACCGATAAACCACCGTCCAAAATCGCCTATGTCGAATTTGACCAGATCGAGCAGCTCTGGGATGAGAATTTTTGGAATGCGTGGTACGAAGATATTGACTCACACGTCATACCGATCGCACATACGACAAGTGATCATCTAGAAGTTGGTGCGGTTCCGGTCAAAATTGATGGTGGGTGGGTGCTTGTCTTCTGCTATATCGAAAACTATTTTAAAGGGACACCAGTATTTCGTGTCGATGCCGCACTTCTTGAATCTGACAATCCACAACATCTCATAGGACAGACACTGGATCCACTCCTTGTCCCTGAAGAACCGTATGAGCTATACGGCATGGTGCCAAATATCATATTCCCGACAAGCGCAATTTCGGAAGAGGGGCAGCTGTACATCTACTACAGCTCCTGTGACACCAGTATTTGTCGGGCGGGATTCACCGTTACGGACCTTCTTGAAGAATTGAAAAACAATCCATCCATCAATCCTCAGCATCGGAAGCCGGAATTGATGGTGCGATTTGACGGAAACCCGATCATATCTCCCAGGGCCGATCATGCGTGGGAATCCAAATATACCTTCAACGCTGGCGCCGTGTACGCAGGTGAAAAAGTACATATTTTTTACCGGGCGATGGGCGATGATGATACCTCTGTTCTTGGATATGCATCAAGTAAAGATGGACTTCATATCGATGAACGGCTCGATATGCCGGTGTATCTCCCTCGGGAATCATTTGAGTCCAAGTTTCATCCTGGGTTTTCTGGGTGTGAAGATCCACGGCTCACCTGTATCGGAGATACGATCCATATGTGCTATACAGCGTACGATGGCGTGAGCCCTCCTCGCATCGCTCTGTCGACGATAAAAGTTGACGATCTTTTAGCAAAAAACTGGTCTGCATGGTCTCAGCCAAAACTCATCTCTGCGCCAGGAATCGATAATAAAGATAGCTGTATCGTGTCTGAAAAGATCAACGATCAATACATCGTTTTTCACCGTTTGCCACCATGTATATGGATCGATATGGTCACGGACCTCGAGTTTGGTGATAATAGATGGCTTGGTGGACATCCGCTCATGGGTCCGCGGGTCAATTCTTGGGATAGTCTGAAAATAGGTCTCAATGGTCCTCCCGAAAAAACAGAAGATGGCTGGCTTCTTCTATACCACGGTGTCTCAAAGACCGATGATAAATATCGGATGGGCGCAGTACTCCTTGATCTCGATAATCCTCTCAAGATCCTCGCCCGTTTGAAAAATCCAATCATGGAGCCTTTGACATGGTATGAAAACGAAGGGTATCGTGCTGGGACAATTTTCAGTAACGGCCAAGTTATCAAAGATGGAGTGCTCTATGTCTACTATGGCGGAGCCGATAAATATTTGGGTGTGGCAACATGCTCAGTAAAAGACATTCTGACAGAGCTCAAGGGTCAGTAACTATCTTTTTTTTGAACGTGTATTTTTTGCAGTTTTATTTGGTAGGGTCATTGCTGTCATTTCTATGAGTCTACTTATCCATTCAGGGTCTTCCCACTGGTCTCCAGAGATGAGGAAATAGAGTTTGGATCCTGGATATGCGGGAGCTTCATTTGGTGCTCCAATGTATGTTCGTCCGGCACTAGTTGGTTTGACAAATAGCTGATCATCGCAAACAAGAGCTACGACTTTTTCGTCACAGTAGAGCGCGTATTCCCCAAACATCTTTCGATAAGACATGACTCCTTTTACAAATCGCGTTTGTTCGATGAGAAAGTCGATGGTGGTCTGTTTAGATGACATATCG
>CAZQGM010000035.1:0-10564 GCA_964592885.1 uncultured Gammaproteobacteria bacterium | reverse complement strand
AATTTATTTTGGCAAGTCTTTCCTTTAATATTCTTTTGATTGCCAGATTATTAATATTAAACAAGACCATGTATTAAAGAATGAAGAGCAAGCACAGATTGGTTTACGATTTGCACGAAAATTAACAGAAAAAGGCATTCTTTATCCTGGTACGGAGTGGGGCATCTATAAGACGAAGACTGATGAGTATCAACTATTCGCAATTACGAGAAAATTAGAGAAATGGGATCCTAAGATAAATGGTACAGATCATAGACAACTATTAAAAACCGGTATTGACCGAGAAGCAACTGGCTATGCAGGCTTATTAGATGAAGATTCACATGTTTTACAGTGGATGCGTCGTGTAGATCCACAATATGATCCTAGCAAGCCTGAGGAAAATGGAGCAACTCAACTACTGAATATCTTTGAGGCATCGCACAGTGATAACTGGGCATGGGATGAACAGGGAACACTTTATCCAATTGACGTTGAAGTCGTAAGCTTTAATAGATGGGAAAACTCGGTTGATAAGATGTCTCAATGGCTACAAGAACAAAAATAAAAAGTCCGAATGTCGTCCATTGCCCGGAGCAAAATTAAAGACGGGCTACTTGCCCGTCTTTTTTTATTGTTTCAATATATCTGATAGAACTATTTCGCCTTTGCAGGCTTTCCCCGCTTCATCAGAAGCACAACTGCGACCACGATCACTACCAGAAGCCCGAGACTCAGGAGTGGACGAGCCGCAAACCATGCAATGGCGATCGTGATCGATGCGACGATGACGGTTAGAAAAAATGCCATGAGCGCCATGCCTCCCCCAATAAATCTCCCAAGGAATGGCAGTACCATCGCAATAGCCGGAAGCACTCCAAGGGTGAGATTAAATCCGATGAATATGAGAAGTGTTCCGACCGCTCGAAGTATCCACGCCATCACCATATTGCTACTTTGGGCATTGGTGAACATCTCATCAATTGTATGATTCCCAAGTTCTATCATCTGGATGGTCTGTCCATTTTTTGTCTTGTATCCTTCAAATGTCGCTCCCCGTTGGAGTGCGATGATACTCAGTTCTTGGGGGGTGATAGCACTATATGAGACGCGCGTATCCCCGACTACTGGAACAGCAGGGTCCATGGTGTGTAGATACAGCATATTCCCGACAATTTTCCGCTGTGACTGTGCTCCCGGGATGAGTGTCTCTGTCTGTGGAGGCAACGGGACACTCGTAAATCCTGAAAGCATCCCGAGTAGTGATGGCGACAACGAAAACGCGCCAACAGTCGCATCACTCACTGTCCATTCGCTTGATTCTACTGTTTTTTCCGTCGGATTGACGTGTGCTTCACTTTCTTTAAATGATGTGGAGTCTATAAGTCGATCGGACCACTTTTTCTCATAGGTATATGTCGTCGTTGTCTCTTGCCCTCCCCCGATTTTATCTTTCGTTTGTGAACTTTGATGCTCACTCCACTGATATACCTCGACGGTTCGCTTGAGTCGGAGTGCGGATACGGACACACCAGCGAGTTCATCTGAGAGCTTTTGACTCGTTGAGGCCATACCAGATATATGCACAAGCTTCCCTTCGTTTTTTGGATCGACCACTGCCGCATCTGCCGCAACCGTCGCTGATTTCCCTTCTTGTAACGCGACTGTCGTATCGACCGTCCGCTTCTCATTCCAGAAAAGCAGTATCGGAGCGCCGATAAGAAGCAGTATTCCGAAAAATACGCCCTTTATCGAATTACCTATACGAGAAAACCAAGAGGTTGATGTCGTTTCTGTAGTAGCCATATATTGAGGATATACCAAACGCAGGAAAATCGGAAATAGCCTACTGCGTGCTCGGCATAAATCCAGGCGGTGAAATTTTCGTACCCGTCGCAACGCCATAATTTGGACTGTCTTCACTCTGAAGTGTGATCCCACAGCCCGATGGCTCACACCCAGCGACACGGATAGCGGTGTCTTTTTGGTTTCGTAGCTTCGTCATCACCCGAAACCCAAAATAGGAGGCTCTCGGGTCCACACTCCCAAATCCATTTGCATCAGTCGGTTCGTAGTAGTACGGACGATGCGTGTCTGGATCGCATGGCATCTCGTTTGTATACTTTTTGATAAATTCTGGTATGACGTCATCGCATCCGACTGTATCCCAGACTTGTTTGGATGGATAATTTTTCTGTTCTGAATAGTAATACCCAAGGACATTGGCTATGTACGCTACCTCTGCTTTTCGCTTTGTGTCATTGGCATACTCTCGAAGACGTGGGTAATTTATGCCCGTTACGGTCACTACAATGAGAAGCCCAAGGATCGCAACCGACACAACCAGCTCGATCATTTGAAACCCCGACCGACGATATCTCTTAGCCACAGACATGTATTAAGTATGAAGTGTTTTCCCAGATGAAACAATATAAATAAACCACTGACTCTATGCTATGCTTGAAATGAAACACAAAGGAGATGTCTATGATCAAATGGATAGCCCATATTAACTGGAAACACGTACAACTCTCAGGCCTCATCTACACAGTCATAGCGACAATTGTCCATCAAATCGAAGCGCTTATATCAATGAAACACTACATGAACCCGGCATACGCTGGGCTATGGAGTAAAACTATGATGCCTGTTGCCGGACCGCCACCTGCATCTTTTTTTATCACCTCGACTATTCTCACATTCGTCAGTGGGATATCACTTGCGATCGTGTATTACTACGTGAAGGATATGCTTCCAAAAAAGACCATGGAGCGGACATTCTTTTTTGCCGATCTTCTCATCGGATTATCATTCGTCTTTTTCACACTCCCTGCGTATCTTTTGTTTAATGTACCTTTGGAACTACTAATCTCATGGTTTATCAGTTCGTTTGTAATCCTCGTTAACGCATCCTACATAAACGTGAGGATCATTACGTGATGGTCACATGGTTAACACGTGATGAGCACATGAATAACACATGATTAGCACATGAAACCCACGTAAAACCCACATAAAACAAGAAAGAGTGAAAAAATAGCCGTCGACGTTAGGATAGTAAGCAAAGGAGAAAATCACTGGATCCCCGCCTGCGCGGGGATGACAGACTAAAAAAATTATCCACAAAGGTGAGAATATGTCGGGTGTCTTAGTTAGATTACTGGATCACGGTCACAGAATCAGCATAGAGTGTGGTGCCTGAGTTTTGGCCAGTCACTTCTACTTTTTTCCCCACATAGTCATCGAGTGTCACGGAATATGAATTGAGTTTAACGAGCCCTGATGATGACGTGAGCATGTGAGTGTAGTCATCTTTTGGATTCTGGACTTTCGTCACTGTCCCCTGCACTGTTCGGGGTGCTGTTTTTCCATCAGACTGCTCGGTCGTTTGCTCAGTGTTTCCAGGTGTAGCATTCATGGTTAGATAGTAGTATCCACCGCCAACAACAGCGAGTACTAGTATGAGTCCAATAATCCATTTCATACACTTTCCTTTCTACGTATCGTTCACGGATGCTTTTTTTAGCATACGTGATTACGATACGTTGTGTCGCATCTCGATTGCGATCGAGGATTGTTTGTTCTTTTTTTTGCGACTAAAGCATTTCTATGCGTAATACATTTGTTTTTCCTGACACTCCGACTTCATTTCCGTAGAGAAATATCACATGATCTCCCTGTTTGACGAGAAGTGATGCGTAGAGCGTCTCACGGAGTTGTTCGATTTTCACCTCATGTTCCCCTTCTCCTGGACTAAACATGAGTGGCAATACTCCCCAGACAAGGATGAGTTGATCACGAACTTTCACACTTGGTGTGACCGCGATCACCGGGACCGGAGGGCGGAGACGCGCAAGTGATATAGCCGTTTGACCAGTATTTGTCACGATGACAAATGCTTTAATCTGCTGCTCTTCGATCACCCGCTGACGCGCGAGATCGTTGGCCGCAAGCGTCAACGCATCAGTCTGACTATCGATGACATACGCGTGATTGGTATTGGGTCGATATTTATCAGTAAATGACGCAACGCGTTTCATGACTTCGACTGCTGCTACAGGGTGTTTACCAAGTGCAGTCTCTGCTGACAACATCACCGCATCGGTCAGGTCGTATACAGCATTTGCGACATCCGACACTTCGGCTCTCGTCGGTTTATCATTTTCGATCATGCTTTCAAGCATCTCTGTCGCAGTGATGACTGGTTTTCCTATTTCTAGACACCGATGAATGATTCGTTTTTGGTAGTAGGGTACTTCTTCGATGGGAAGTGCTTTCCCAAGATCTCCCCGGGCAATCATGATCGCATGTGACTCATGGATAATTTCTTCGACGTACGCAAGTGCCTCGTTTGTTTCAATCTTGCCGACGATATGTGTCTCGCAAGCTCGCTCCTCAAGCATTTTCCGAAGCTCTATGATTTCATCCGGGTGTTTGATATACGAAAGAGCGATGTAGTCGACAGGATCTGCTGTACAACGATCGATCCAACTTTTCATAAACTCGAGACCGGGGATATCAGCAAGGATCGCAACCGGCGTACCTAGTCGATCAGAAATTTCTGCGACCATGCGCATCTTTTCGCTATGCCACTCTTCTGAGTTATGTTTGAAGTTAAAACGAAATACATTTACCCCAGCACGAATCAGGGATTCGACGATTTCTGGCGTTTCGGACGCGGGGCCGATTGTGGCGACAATTTTTGTACCTATCATTATTCTATTATGAAGGCACAGGAAACAGGAAACAAGAAACAGTTAAAACACAGAAAAGATATACCTGTTGAAAGAACTTGCTTATGTGCACTATAGGGAAAGACTATTCTAAATAATCTTTCAGCTTCTTTGACCGGGATGGGTGGCGGAGCTTCCTCAGCGCCTTTGCCTCTATTTGGCGGATGCGCTCACGAGTAACCCCAAACAGCGCTCCAACTTCTTCAAGAGTCCGTGGCTTCCCATCTTCAAGTCCGAAGCGAAGAATAAGCACTTTTTTCTCGCGATCTGAAAGAGTCGTGAGGACTTCTTCCATGTGTTCTTTGAGAAGTTGCTTGCTTGTTTGGTCATACGGGGACGGACCTGGATCAGAGATGAAATCTCCTAAGTGACTGTCCTCTTCGTCCCCGACTGGAGTCTCAAGACTTGTCGGTTCCTGAGATACCTTCATGATTTCTCGAACCTTTGTGACATCGACTTCCATCGCGACCGCGATCTCTTCTGGTGTCGGCTCACGTCCGAGGTCCTGCATCAGTCGTCGGGAAATGCGTGAGAAACGATTGATCGTCTCAACCATGTGAACTGGGATACGGATCGTCCGGGCTTGATCAGCGATAGCACGGGTGATCGCCTGACGAATCCACCAGGTCGCGTAGGTACTGAATTTAAATCCTTTTCGCCAATCGTATTTTTCGACGGCACGGATAAGTCCTTGGTTTCCCTCTTGGATGAGGTCAAGAAGTGACATACCGCGACCGATATATTTTTTGCCGATAGAGACGACGAGACGAAGATTACTTTCGATAAGCTTTTTTTTGGCCCGCCTGTCCCCTTTTTCATAGCGCTTAGCCAGTGCTATCTCATCTTCAAATGTGAGAAGTGGTATACGGCCAATTTCTTTGAGGTACATGCGGACCGGATCCGATACTGTATCGTTGCCCACATTTACGAGCGCTTCTATCTCTTTCTCGAGCTCTTCGAGACTTTTTCCCGTCTCTTTTTCCGTCTCTTGGGTTGTTGTCTCAAATACGTCGACATTTGCTTCTATAAGTACGTCGTAAAGCGCATCAATTTCTGGAATGTGTTCTTCAGGCTTGGGGAATAAAAGAAGAATATCGTCTTGGGAAATAAACCCATTTGCTTTCCCTTCGGCAATGAGGTCTTCGACACTAGAAAGTGTTTTGTTTTTGTTTGTCATAGTGTGTACCGTCAAGTCCGAACGACCAAAAACCTACAATATGTGATTTTCTCGCTCGAAAACTTCGCTTGAACACGATAATTATCGTAGTACTACCCTAAAAATATACGTATTTTAGGTGTCCCGGCTCAGACATTGAGCCTAAATGAACGTACCAATGTGGGGGCAAGTATAGCAGATTTCCAATCACTTTTCTAGGGTACGAAGATCGCGGGTCAGGCGTGACATATCTGCCTGCACTGCGGCCGCTTCCTCTTCTGAAAGAGTATCGCTTTTCATTTTGTCCGTGCATTTTTTGATCTGATCACGTATTTCATGACGTCTAATCTCCCGAATCGCCCGGTCGGCATCTTCTGAAAACCGCTCAGGGTCCTCGATGACATCGGACATGTCCATCAGATATGCCTCGTCAAATAACGGGAGTAATTCACTTGGTATCTGGGTCGTTACCTTTTGCCAATCGACGGGAGCATCTGTTTGAATGACTTCGGTAAAGAGCGAGATGAGACGACTGATGCCGGCGTCACGAAATACGACACCAACTGTTCGAATTTTTTGGAGAAGCGCGTACGTATTTTTATTCACTACCAGTGCAAGCACATAGAGTTCTGATGCTTCCCTTCCCGTTCGTTTCGGGATAGTAAGATCAGATTCTGCTGAGTGTACTCGCACAGCATCGATGGGTTGTTTGACCTTTTTCATGCCACTACTAACTGTTTCTTCTGAGACATCAAGCGTTTGGGCGACAATCTTGCGATAGTGTGCTTGGACGATTGTGTTCGATATGCGAGTCAACATCGGGAGAAGCTCGTCGCTCGCTATCTTTTTCCCAAATGCAGTCGCAAGATCAAACCGTTTGGTAGAGGATGAGATGAAATAGTCGTAAATCGGCGTTGCGGCAGCAATCGCTTTTTTGAATCCCACGGGGTCTTGTCGTGCTGCCTCATCTGGATCTTTCCCTGCAGGAATAGTGACCACCTTCATGTCCATACCAGCTTGATCAGCAAGTTCGATGCCTCGCCTGGCCGCCGCATCTCCGGCCATATCCGCATCGAGAGAAAATATGATCGTTTCTGCAAAACGTTTGAGCAAATGAATATGCCCCTCGGTAAGTGCCGATCCTTTGATTGCGACAGCATTCCCTACTCCCGCCTGAAACGAGGAGATCATATCTAGCTCCCCTTCCATGACGATCGCGGAGCCAGACTTTGCTATCGAGTCTTTCGTCACATCTAGGCCATAGAGTATGTTACTTTTGACATAAATCGGCGTTTCATTGGTGTTTATGTATTTGGCTTCTTTTGCATCTGGATCAAGCACTCTCCCGGCAAATCCAACAGCACGCCCTTTATGGTCCTTGAGGGTAAACATGACCCGTCCTCGAAATCGATCATAGAGTCCTCTCGAGCCTTTGATCGCGAGCCCTGCTCGTTCGATCGTCGTGTCATCAAAGCCTTTTTTCTTGAGAAATGACAACAGTCCATCCCAACTATTTGCACTATACCCGAGGGTAAATGTCTCAATTGACCGGTCGGTAATCCCTCTGTTTCGAAGGTACAGAAGCGCCTTTTCCCCTACACTATGCTTGGTCAATAAATAATGGAAGTATTCAGCTGCTTTTTCATTGGCTTCGAAAAGTCGGTCTTTTAGCTTATCCTCAGGTGATGACCCTGCGCGACGAGTCAGTGTGACTCCTGCTTCGTGCGCCAGCTCTTCAAGTGCTTCGGGAAAATCTAAGTGCCGATACTTCATGAGAAAGTCGATCACGGATCCACCGGCTGCACACCCAAAGCAGTGAAATGTCGCTCGATCGGGCGATACCATAAACGATGGAGACTTTTCGTTGTGAAACGGGCAGAGCCCTTTGAAATTTCTTCCCGCTTTTTTCAGTGTCACAAAACGACCAATATAGGTCGCAATATCAATCCTCGCTTTGATTTCGTCTATCTCGTTCATTGCGGGGCTAGCATATCATAAAAAAGAAAAAAGGGAAGAACGACAACTGAGACCGAGATATAGTCTCTACCACCGCATGATAGGAAGGTGTGTCGAGCGGTCGGTATGTCTATAAAGATCAATGATAGCCGCATGGTCAAATGCTAGATCTGCGGCCGTGGGACATTGGTCCAGTGGAAAAAATGCAATACCGGTAGATTCCCAGTCAGGAACACCAACTTTTTCCTGCACATCGAGGATAAATGTGAAGTTGATGTTCTGCCAATTTTTAGGGTCGTTCTCCCGCTTCGGACTGCAACTAACACAGAAACAGTTGATGGCAGTTGCTGACCATCCAGTCTCTTCGGTAAACTCCCGAACCGCAGCATCCGACAGTGACTCGTCATGCGAAAGGTACCCTCCTGGAAGGGCCCATTTACCACCTTCTGCAAGTTCTTTGGCGCGTTTGACCAAAACGATGTTTCCATCTTTGAGGGCGATGGAATCAATAGATACATGTCGAAGAGTCGTCGTCTTGGAGCCGTTTTCAAATGCACACGTGATCATGATGTAGCCTTTGGTTCTGATATAACTTTTATCTGGGTCATTTCTTCAAACCCAAAATGCCCATGCTGTCTTCCAAATCCTGATTTTTTATACCCACCAAAAGGATTAAATGGTTGGATGTAACTAACGCCGTTTATCCCAACCATTCCTGTCTGTATTTTAAGTGCTGCGGCATGACAACGATCAATATCATCTCCCCATATGTAACCACCAAGTCCATACGGAGTCGCATTGGCTAATTCAATTGCTTCATCATCAGTATCAAAGACCATAATTGGCAACACGGGTCCAAAGACTTCTTCCTTCATCACTCGCATGGCAGAAGTGACGTTTGTTAAAATTGTGGGCGGGTAATACGCACCACCCAGAGATGCGCTGATTGATACACCACCAGTAATAGAAGTCGCCCCTTGCGTGGATGCGTCGGCTACCTGTTCTTCTATGAGCGCTAATTGCTTTTTAGAGACAAGCGGACCAATCTCCGTAGTAACTAACTCTGCATTACCTATTTTTTTTCCCGAAAATATCGTTGCTAATTCTGCTACCAAAACATCACTTATGCTTCGATGAACAATGAGACGTTTTAATCCGTCACAGCACTGCCCAGTATTTAATAACCGTTGGGATGCAATCGATTCTGCCACTAATTTCACATCCTTTGATGGAAAAACGATGCCTGGCGCTGAGCCTCCAAGCTCCATAACGGCTCGAATACCCTTTTTACCTGCCTTCTGATACAGTGACATACCCACAGCTGTGCTACCGGTAAATGTGATCATATCGATTGCTTCATCCACCAAGGCTGCTCCGATATCTCCTGAGCCGTATACAAACTGTACAGCTCCATCTGGAAGCCCGTGACGACTAAATACATCCGCGATATACCGTGCGCTCATAAGGCAAAGCTCAGAGTGTTTTATGATGACGCAGTTTCCTGCGATCAGGGCCGCAAGACTACTCCACACAACGTTGGCAAAAGGAAAATTCCATGGAATAATTGCACCGACAATGCCAACAGGTTCACGAAATACTTGATGAATCTCTGTGGGTGTTTCCCCTGTCGTTTCTGGAGCAAGAATTTGTGGTGCATGATCAAAATACCAATCAACATAGGCAAATGTTCCATCGGTATCTGCCAAAGACTCGGTAATAGGCATACCCATTTCTCGAGATTCAAGCAAAGACAACTCTTCGGCATGAAGTCGGAAATCGTCAAATACAGCCCGCAACAGACGAATGCGACCTTCAACTCCAAGAGAATGCCATGCATAAAACACCTGACGAGCAGCGACTACGGCTGCATGAACTTCCTGAGGTGTAGAAATAGTGATCTCCCCTAATTCTGTGTAGGTAGATGGGTTGATGGATTTCATTGTGCCTCCGTGTAATATGAACATTATTTACTATTGTTTTACATCGATAGATCTGGTTATTCTTTTTCTTGTTCAATCTGCATCAGAAAAACGAGAAATACTATACTACTGTATAGCATATTTAGTTTGTTGCCTTTTTCTTCTTCTCGCCTGACTCGTGGAAAAACATCCGATCGATACCAAATATTTCTATTTCTGTCTCATACCGTTTTTCGTATGCAGTCATGAGCTTTTCTCGTACTGCATCTGGCATCTCTGCAATGGTTTCGACTCCATACTGCGCCACGAAATCCCGCCACGCGAGGTGCCTAGTCAGTTCCGTCCAGAATATTTCATCATCGTATGCATCAAGCAGACTTTGAACATCAGTCTCTTTCTCAAATATTTCAGTTGGATATGCTCGTCCGTCATGCGTTGTTTTCGTATTGACGTATTTTTTCATTCCATACTCGTTGGCATGAGAAAATACCACATCTTCAAGATCGTCAAAATCACTACTCCGACCTTCTGTCGTGGATCCATTCACAACCCAATTAGCGATGTAGAGCGCCATAAGTAGTGTTTTATAACTCTGCGGTGAAAATTGGATGGTGCGTTTGACGCTACGCGCACGAACTGATGGTTTTTTGATCTTTGGCATGACGTTGTACTTTGTGAGTATAGCAAACAGACGTTCTAGGCGTCATATTATTTCTGGGGAGGGAGTCAGATATTTTTCTTCGAGCCGCTCGAGGAGTGAATAGACACACCCGCAATAGTTTTGTTTGTAAAATCCAGCTGTTTTTATCTCGCACTCGACA
>CAZQGM010000034.1:0-10608 GCA_964592885.1 uncultured Gammaproteobacteria bacterium | reverse complement strand
CAGGCAGCTCCGATCAAAATTTCTTCCCCGGTAAACCCTCCAAGCATCAGCGCGCCGACCATAAGCAGGATAAAAATCACCCGCATGATGACCATGCCACCCATGAAAATCCATGGGAAATACTTATCCAGAAGCCTATATCCCCACCAACCGAACACGAGACCAAGGATCAGGAACATCATGTAGCAGTCCATTAGATGCCTCCTGACTTGTGTCGCTGTTCCTCATCACGCCGTTCGACAAGCCGCTCAAAGGCATCATCGCCATCTTCAATCGCGGCGGACAACTCTTGGATCAAATCAGCAAGGCGCTCCGGACGCGTAACCAAGGGGAGATAGCAGTAGTCTTCACCACTCTCAGCCATGTAAAACAGGCTGCCCCAGCAGTCCATCAGCTTGATGCGTTTCATACCGAAGCTCACTCTGAACCAATTATAGAGCTTCTGCCACGACCTGATCCAGTCGATGATCCAGATGTAGTCCGGCTCTGGTTTGCCGGCCTCGAGGATCTGCTTGATGGTGAACTGGTCTTTATCCTTGGTGTGCTTGCCGTTCGGGATACGCATTTCCCGATTCTGGTAGACCACGTAAATGCCAGAATCTTTTACTTGTTTGGGAGTCGGATTTCGCGGATAGGGACTCCAGCTCATCTGGAGCTGGAAAATCAAATCCCAGTTCCCGCTGATGATCGCAGCCACCCACGGCACTTTGATGATGAGCGGTCGAGCACCGTACTTCCGCCGGATCTTGGCTGCTTTTTGCACATCGAGAGCTAAATCATCGTCGATTTCCCCAGCTTCGTGGATTGCTTGCTTCTTGATGTCATCAACGCTGAGTCGACGAGGATGCTTCGGTTCTTTTGTAGCCATCACTCCTCCTTACGCGGCATCCGGCAGATCTTCATCTTCTTCGTCGTCGTCATCTTCTTCGTCGTCGCCACTTTCAGGCTTCGCAATGACGGGCGGCTGACGGAAGAATCCCACCTTCTTCCAGAGAAGGAAATGGATGATGAGGGCCAAGCCAAACGGCCACATGGTGCCCATGATCGTGAGTGCGGGCAAGGCGCAGCCAATGACGTAGGCCATCCACTGACGATAGTTAGTAGCAGCCGTTTTACGAGCGTACAACTCGCGCCAGACCACCCCAACCAAGACGACGCCCAGGCCGATGTCGTGGGTGATAAACGCGTTCAGGGTGAACGCACCAATCCCCCAGATGACAAAATGCATGGCAAGCGGCATTTCTGCGCGGACCATACGCCGGCTTTCGCTATCTTTCGGCTGGTTACCGAAAAGCGGGATGTTGTACAGGGCGCCGAACAATTTTTTGAACGCCGTAGCGGAATCCCAGTTAACAGAGGCATGGCGCGGTTTGGGTTCATCTTCCTCGCGATACGTATAGCGCTCGATTTGATCGGCCTCAAGATTTTCCGCTAACGTTTCCCAGTAGAGCGCATTTTCTGGATCTTTTTCAGCGGCTTCCCGATAGCTCTTGGCTTTGCTCTTCCGCTTTTCGGGTGAGAGGCCTGAGCGTTCACGGCGCGCGCGCTCTCGAGCGGTCCTAATGATTCTGCTCTTATCTGTCACGTTTATATCCTCCGATGAAAGGAGATCACGGCGTGGAACATATCCGCAATCTCCTTTGCATCATATCCATCGCTACGGAATCGGCTGGCCGGGAGACCAGGGATTTGTGGTGGGATCCCAGAGCGTAGGCTGCTCGGGAAATTTGTACTGGGTGTTGTGGATGTTCATATCGGCTTTCGGGAAGAGCGCGTTCGCCACTTTGTAGCTCACGCGGTATATGGTCTGCCCGTCGATGAACGACAAAACATCCCCGCCGCCAAACGCACCCCAACCGCCACCAAAATCTTTGGGGATGAAGTTGCCCACGGTTGTGGTCTCCTCCACCCACAGGGTGACGGTTTTGCCGGCCAAGCACCATTGCACGTCCAGGGCCGTCGTAGCATCGAGGGGCTTATCAGTGCCGACCTTTGAGCATCCCAACATGATCCGCTCGACCTTGGCCTTGGCAAATGCATCGTTCAGGATGCCGTTCAGGATGGCCTCCGCGTTCGTGTTGCCGGCCGCCTTAAGCAGGGCGTTCACCTCGTCGCCGTTGGACATAATGGCCTTGAGCCACTCGGCCAAGCCAGGCGGGTCCGTGACGACCTTGCTTTGGACATCGTTCCACTTGCGAACGCAGGACAGGTCTTGCTGCTCGAAGCACTTCTCGAAATTCGCCTGCACCGCAGCTTCCAGCGCCTCCGACCAGGTCGACGGAGCGACCAGATCAATGTTGGTTGCTTTCATGTTGGCCAAAAGCTGACGCGCCGTTTTCACATTTGTTTCAGTGACCAACGTGTAATCCGGCTGGTCCGGTTCGATGCCACCAACCAACTTGACAAACTGCGCCTGGTACTTGTCATACAGCGCAGCGGGGTCAGCATCCGCCGGCGGAGGGTTGGCGGGCAGATCATCAGAGCCAGGAGCAGTATCACCCTGTCCATTGTCGCCATTGGTGTTTCCCGAACCGCCGTTGCCATACGTGATGCCGGTCAACTCTGTCCAGGCTTTTCCAGCCGCCAGACCTTCGTTTTGGTACGTCCAGTCACCAATCTTGAAACTGACGCCAGGCACTCCGGGAAGGAGTTCCTTCGTCTGATCAATGGCCGCATCAATGCCAGGCTGGGCGGCTTTATAGCTATCGCGCGCGGCAAAGGCCCAGATCCTGGGCATGCCGGTGCTGAGGAAGAAAATCACCCCCAGGGCGACAAAGAAATTCGTCCAGGTGAGCCAGCTCGGCCCGCCTGAACCACCACTATGCACGACGATGTCGTGTCCTTCAGTTTTGTGTGACATTGAGTCACCTCCAGGTTAGTATATCGTTATGAACGTCGATTAAGATGAGGAGCGGAATTGCACGTATATATCACTTTTTGGGCGCCTCCTTTTCTCTGATGAGGTATTCCGTATACTTAGCAAGCTCATCCGCCGTGGGTACATATTTATCGATGAATGGCGGTTTGGAGTTGTACCATGCATACGGAACGTTGAACGCATCCAGCATGAGTGCCAGAGGATAGTC
Source organism: uncultured Gammaproteobacteria bacterium (assembly GCA_964592885.1). Taxonomy (GTDB): domain Bacteria; phylum Patescibacteriota; class Microgenomatia; order UBA10105; family UBA927; genus CAZERT01. The sequence continues at coordinate 7,522 of CAZQGM010000034.1, read as the reverse complement.
TCCCCAGCTCCCATCCTGGTTTCTGACCTGGCTAACCACGTGAAGATGTGGACCAAGGGGCTCGGCAAGTTTCTGCCCGGCTGTGATCGTTTGCCCTATGGTCAACTTCGTGGCGTCAGCTTTATTGATGTTTACCAGGCCGATCCGAACCTCAGTGTTTGAGATCCAGATACTACTACCACCCACATCTTCGGCACCGTCAATGATGATGTTTTCGACGATACCGTTGATCGGAGACAAAATATCTGTCCCTGGTAAAAGGATGACATCGGTCCCAAGCCAGCTTCTCAGTCCACTACAGGTATAGCAGATCTCACCGTGCAACCCCCATGGGTTGGTCGAACCGTCGGATGCCACAACAACCCGAATCTGTATAGACTTCGTGGTGTCTGCAAATATCGATGATTCGAATTTATACGGCTTGACGGTCCAGTTTCCCGATCCCTGCTTCTCAGCTGGGACAAGGTATTCCTGGACACTATCTGAGATGTAGGTAAAGAAAGGGGTCAAGATCGGATCGTCTCCCAGCCACTTGAAGACCGAGACTACATGGTCTTTGTTGCTCCGTAGCTGTTTGACAAATGATGTGACCTCCTTCGTCTTTACCTTCCATGAGTCAGGTAGGGGTACATTCTCAGGAATGTACTTCTGTACCTCGACGACAAAGTCGTCTACCTGATCCAAGGGCTTTCCTTTTTCCTCCACCCACTGGCGCATCGAAAATGCGACGTTACGATACGGCATAACGCCCGTATCCATCGCGGTAAAGATGCGGCCAAAGTTCAGCGGGAACCAGAAAACGATCACGATGGCCACTGCCACTTTCGCGATGTTGGCTCCCCAGTGGTACTTCGGTATGAGGATGCGGTCTTCGACGTACCGTGTCCGGGTACTCTTTTTGACTAAGCTGTTTGCCTTTCGTTGTGAAACCAGCTTCGTGCCGCTCGGTTTGAATCCGGCGGGAGGACGAACAGCGTAAAACCAAGACCTGTCGTGGAAATACCAGACCGCTAGTGCTACCAATAACAAGACGAGGATGTACACGAACGGCGGCAAATCGATGACGATGGTCTTTCCATCGTAGTCGACTTTCGACATGATGACGTTCGACCTTGCAGATGGGTTGTAAACTACCCCCCCAACTGCGTTGTCTTCACGCGGATGCGCAGCCTGCCAATCAGCAGCCTTCGTGCAGAGTCCCCCGGGGCGTGATCCGCCGGTGACATGAGGGGTCAACGTTTCCGAATGTTCGGCAGCACCAAAGGCATCGAACGCCATTTGGAATAAAGCCGCGTACTTCTTGGTCTCCGCGGGCCACAATGCTTCCGAATATGTCAGGACACTTTGCCCGCCGTTGTAGCAGGCTGCTGCCCGTCTCGGATCACCGTTGGCTGCTGCCAGACAGGTGTTGTAGAATTTCCACCCCTTGTCTGCGTTGAAATCGGGATCGTAGAGTTGATCTTCGGTCTCGCCTGCGACGAGGTGCCACCTGGGGACCACTTGGAATAACCCGAGGGCATTACTGCGTGACTTTGCAGTCGGCAGACCGCAACTTTCAATTTGCATGATTGTTGCGACCCCGTTGGGGTTTACATTCCATTCTTTTGCCCACTCATAAATCTTGGCTCTCCACCACCATATGGTTGGTGAATCCATCCACATGGGAGCGAGCGGCTGGGTGCTGTCACGGATGGGATCACCTTCCGCGGGACGAGGATCATACGATGCTTCAGGAGCCATCGTAACCGCGAACGGCAAAACGATGCCAATCCCTTGCGGAATTATGCGATCGCTTTTGACCAGTCCTTGTGAAAGACACGTGATTTGGCTTGACCCGCCCCCGTCGAGCATGACGATATTTTCTTTCGCCACACCGCGCGAGACGAGTTCGGCCACCCCATTTGCCACAGTCTCCTTCGCAACAAGCAAATAGACATCGCTTGCATTCACGCCGACGAGAGTCACCCCTCTGGCATCAGTGCTTGCCTCGTCTGGCACCAGGCCGACGATCATGTCACCGCTTGTTTTGAGATCAACGGTGTTTGATACACGAGCGGTATCGCCATCCAAGTACAAAACACGGATGTTAAACGCACTGGTCGACTTCTCCCCTTTTGTCACGAGCGTCCCCTGCTTCACGTACGGGAACGTCAGTGCCATATTGGGCTCCCAATACGACGCGTTTGCGATACAGTATGCGTTGGGGCCAAGCTCCGAATAGTGCTCGGTGAGAGCCTCGGCTTTGTTGTCACCCGTAGCAACTACCCGCGCACCTGCGCTTAGATGAGCAATCGCAAGATATCCCCCGGTAATTTCCGTAGTCTCTGCGACGGCTGCGTTTTCAACGATCGGTGCTACGATAGGAATATTTCCCCCTCCCAAATCTGCACGTACCGCATCCATATCCAGCCCAACCGGGTCACCGTGGGGATTATTGAGGATACTGACGCAGTTGGCATCGTCGAGATTATCGCATGCGGCCGGAATTTCGGCAGTCATAGGCATGTAATGATGAGGACTGCCGTTATTTGCTGGCATCCCCCACCACTTATCCTTCATCGACTGCGTCCACCCGAGACCTCCCCTTTCCTTCAGTGCTGTCTCCTTGTGAGAAACAACGTGATCCGCAGGAATTTGGTGTTTCTCCATAAGCATGCGAGTCAGAAGCTTCATGGTCCTTAGTTGCGCTTCGTTGGGTGGAGCCTCAGCGGGGACATCCACATATGACATGTGGATACCAGCGGTATTGTAGTTTTCACCGACACCCCACGTTAGGCAGTCCTCTGGCACCAATTGCCAGATTTTCACCGTCCCGTTTGCTAAAGGCTCACTATCAAGTAAATACCCATAGCCGACGTTGCTCCAGTTTCGCCCGTTTTTAAAAAACTGAGCGAGCTTGAGTCCGTCCCAATAGTTCGGGCCGTTACTATTGACGATCTGATGCCAGACGATCCACTCAGTGGACGTCCGTTTCTCACAGACCGCCCGGCCAAAAAGCGCCAGTACTTCCTGTGATTGATCAATGATCGTCAACTCAGCAGATTGCTGAGGCGGAGCCGCAAAGACTGCAAGCGGCTGTAACGCGGGTAACAGTATTGCCGCGAGCAGAAGGCCCAGGGCAAACGTACGTACTACTTTGCGCGTAGCCACTGTGGCCTCCTTTTTATAGTGCGCTATGTAGTCCACTGCCGAATTGCAGCGGAGGTGATGCTAAAAAAATGAAGAATGATTCATAAAGAAGGGTCAGGCGAGTGCCCGGCCCTTTGAAACCTTACCGAACGCGGATCTTTTTTTGTTCTTTCTTGGTGGTCTTAGGCTTTATCAGATTACCTGCGCCACGTTCGTTTTTATTATCATCTTTTGGCGTTTCACCATGCCGTTTCTTATGCTTCTTTGGGTGAGTCATACCCTTTCCTTTCATGTAATTTGAAGTGTATTAAATAGGCGCGACTAGCGAGTCGTTTGCCTAGTGTATTCAAAGACTACGCACACAAGGCACGTAGTCGACAGAAAGGTGTTTACCGGCTTTTTTTCTTAGTCGGTCGTTCCCCCCGGGGATTCGCTGGACCACCAGGTGGAGTCCGCTTATAGGGCGTCTTCGTCTTCACCTTCTCTTTCCGTTCAGTCGAACCACTCGGTTTGGGTTTTCGTGCGCATTGCATGTCGTCACCTCGCATTAAAGAGTCAACGGGAAAGTTTCCCCGCTGCTAACAAATTAAAGTACCAATAAATTTAGCTATGTATCCCTCGGGATACGTAGACTCGAATAACCAGCTGTGCGCATGGCTGATTTTCCCAGTCTACGTATCCGTTGAGACGTCATGATTTTTCACTACTGAAAAGTCATGATAGACAAACGTAGTTGATACTCTTGTTAGTTCAGCGTTTTTTGAGTCCCAACTGTAGTCTTTGTTTCCGCAACCTTTCTTCATCCAATTCTTCTGTATCGTTTCTCGTTCATAACAAATGGCATGTGGTCCATGACCGTACACGCATATTGTTCTTAACTAAATATTATTTTTCCTTCGTTCACTTGTTAAAGTGCGAATTGAATCCTCCTGCGCGTTGTCGACAGTGTGTCTATACGCACAGATGATCCAAATCACTGTGCCTATGGCATTCCGTCATAAAAGACACTCGTGTCCTAAACGACAGTCTATCCATTGGCAATTTCCTTAGAAACTATTTTCATAGTTTTTCAGGATCATATACCCAAAATCTTTTTGGACACATGACGCCAAAAAACTATTCAAACATACTACTCCAACGCCAAAAAAGTCCACATCTACTATTGCCCCGTATATTCCAATTATGCTGGCAACAGCAGGAGACAGGGATTTTGACTATCCTGACGAGTCGATGAAGGCAGGATTTGGTACGTCGGATCGACATAAACAAGAAGACGAGAATGACGGATATATACCACGAAATCCGCTGGCTGTTCCGAAAAAAAATGCGACAGATGAATATCGATACTGATTCATATACAACAGCATGACAATACACTACCACATGTGCACCCAGGAATACATATCCAGTGAGTAGATTTCAAAACTGGAGATTAACCTATAACATAAATCGGCATTCAAGTCAAGGTTACGGTACTCGTCCACGCTCAAAATTGTGTCATCATTAGACGGATGGATATGCGTTCTTCACCTTTATAAAAGGGTACTTGATAAAGTGAAGTGAAGCTTTAGTCTTATAACTATTTCCCTTCCCCACGTCGTATACATGCGCTGTCTATCCGTAATCCGGTAACTCATACCCAACTCACCAATTTGCAAAAGCAATGTCAATGATTATACCGTTTCCACCGTGCGGCTGCATCGCGATTTTGATATAGATTCTATGTACATAAAAATAGTCATTAGCTCCCTACCTCGTACCCCTTTAGTAATTCGTTTTTCACTATGCGGCCGCATCATGAATTTCATCCTATTTATCAGTATCATATAGTCACTATAGAAATGACCCTTCGTTTACATCAAACTAAAATGCCCTTATACACCTCAAACTTCGGATGAAAAATGCGCATATCTGTCTACTAAAAATCCGGCATATATGATATATCTCTATGGGCGTACGACATCTGACTATCGACCAAATATTCTGGTCCTGGAAAATCAATAAAGTACTCGATTATGAGGTGCCCGAACAATAAAAGTATACACCACCAAACTACGCTCAGGACGCTCGCATAGTTTCGGGTTTATTTCGGTTTATAGGGAAACCCTGCTGACCTAAATGAACGGACAAACAGCAACCAAAATATTTGGTCCAACTATGCTGGCCTCTTATCTATAGGCCGTGCGCACTGCCCCTTCATCCAGACCAAATATTTTGGTTCCCAAAGAGGGGGTATACCACTACGTAGAAGAAAACAGCACGTACCACCGCCCTCGATGAAGATCTAGGATCTCATCCTACCTGATCAACCCGTACGGCTAAACGGATATGTAAGAAATGCGAAATTCTTGATATAATGTGAAGATGACTCACATCCCTCGTACTGCAGATGCCTCAGCCCAACATTTCATAAAGGAGGCTCTCCAAGTTACATTTGCACGGTATACCCTACCCCCATCCATTGCTCCAGAGTTAGCATCGGCGCTCTTTGCTCCACGAGATACTGATGAACACTACGAGGATCAGGTACAGACTGCAGTACGCGACGCACGTCTTCCAGAAGTGTTTGCAGCATATGACAAAGAACGATCCATGGATACTCGATTCCACTATTTCAACACCTATATACATGGACCAGTTGTTGCAGATATCGGATGTGGATCGGGGAAAATAGCATCAAAGCTCCAGGCAATTCCCGGGGTATCTGCAGTAATCGGCACAGATATCCAAAACTACATCGATCCATCAGCAGCGTCACAGATTGATTTCCGATTAGAAACATCACCAGACACTCTCCCAATCGATTCATCATCCGTCGATACGGTCGTAGTAAGCTACGTGCTCCACCACGTAGAAAAAGACACCCGATCTCGCCTCATCCAAGAGCTCTATCGTTGTCTGACACCTACAGGTCGATTGGTCGTACTCGAAGACACATATTCCATGACGATACCACCTGCGGAACAATCGATATTGCTTACGGATTTTTTGGCTCTCCCCGAAGAAAGCAAACAGGTCGTCCTTTCGTATAGTGACTGGCTTGCCAATGTCATTTTCCGGCATACGGAAATGACATTTCCATTTTCATTTGAGCCCATAGAAACATGGATATCGTCGTTTGATGAGCATGGATTTAGTACTGAAGCAACCAACTTTATCGGCATCCCCGCGACAAGCTTCTTTTTCTCCCCACGGGCGGTCCTCGTTTTTTCAAAGAAGTAACTACGCTTCAACTACGCTGTTTCGCCTGATAGTCCATGATCAGCTTTCGGATAAACCGTGATTTGGTCATGGATTCCTTTTTTGTTAGCTGTTCAAGCTGGGTCAAAAGTGAGGGTGAGATGAGAAAATTGATCCGCTTTAAGCGCTGATCACCTGATCGATCGACCGCATCACTGACGACCTGCTCAAGTGTCGTCTCATCATATTCGCGCATTATGAGATTTGTCTCAACTGTACTTGCCGCCTTCAAAAACGCAGGACAATGACCTTTGACATAGAGACAAATCGTCGGTTTATTCATATCAAGAGATCGATCGATAAGGGTCCCGATAGACAAGCTCCGATCTGAACAGTCAAACATACATACATCAGCATCCCTGATACTCTCCATGTTTGAAGCATAGAGTCCTTTGAGAAAACTAGCGCTATCCTCTCCTTCAGTCCGCAGATAAAACTCGTGTTTCGAGAGCTGGTAATTGGGGTCAAGAATGACGGAATGCGATGTGGACCGTATAGCCTCGATGATTCGATCATAATACGCACCGAAGGCATCTTTACCATTTTGGGACGCAGCAAAAAATATTTTCATAGTACGCATTAGTATATCAGACATACATACATATTTCCAGAAATATGTATATCTCATCTTCTGAAGAGCACTACGATGCTGATGACAAGATGGCAAAAGCCCGGTATACTACACCCTATGGATAGAGCACATCAGAGCCACCTGTACCAGACCATCATCCGCATCTCGTTCTTCCTCCTTTTTTGCCTGATACCATTTCTGTTGACCCCGTGGAACTATGAACTCTTTGAATACAACAAAATGATGGGCGTGTACCTTTTGACTACGATCATCACCGCTGCGTGGCTCATGAAGTCATTTGTCGAGAGAAAATTCGCTATCGCTCGCACACCACTCGATATCCCCATTGGCCTTTTTGTGGTATCTCAGCTTGTGTCGGCACTGTTTTCCATCGATCCACACATCTCGTGGTTTGGGTACTACTCCAGATTTAACGGCGGTATGGTATCAGTCATTAGTTACGCCATCCTTTTTTATGCGTTCGTGACACACTTCACCGATGACGGAAATTCCAAGCTCCAAGAACCAAATCTCAAACAAATTTCTATAACCAAAAAACATAAAAAAAATAAAAAATACATC
>CAZQGM010000033.1:0-10743 GCA_964592885.1 uncultured Gammaproteobacteria bacterium | reverse complement strand
AAAACGGTATGTCATCCGGATTTACAGTTTCTTTTTCCGGTTCTGACGGTGCTGGTGGTGTCTTTGACTCCTCTGGCGCTTTTGCACGTTTTGTCTTTGCAACTGCGTCGGCAAGTGATGTAGGAGGAGGCGTCGGGACTGGGGTTGGCGCGGCTGCTTCTAAGGCATCCTGATGCTTAGAATCAAGGATCATCATATCTTCAATGACTACTTCCGTGCTTGTCCGTTGTGCCCCATCGGCTGCTTGCCACGAATTGGTTCGGAGCCGTCCTTCGACGTAAATTTTCCGCCCCTTGGTAAGAAGCTGAGAACAGAGTTCAGCAAGCTTGTTCCACGCGACAACTCGGTGAAATTCAGTCTCTTCTTTTTTCTCTCCACTATCTGCTACCCAGCTACGATTTGTCGCAAGACCAATCGTACAGACAGCGGCTCCAGTCGGAGTATAGCGAAGTTCTGGATCACGAGTGAGGTTACCGATAAGCTGGACTTTGTTCAAACTTCTAGATGCCATACGTTTTTTTGGGATTACTCCTCTGTGGCGATAAGCAAATATCGCAAAATATCGGTACGGAGTTTCATCACGTTTTCAAGATCTGTCACGTTGATATGCCCCGTGAGCTTTGCCATGAGATAGATTGCTTCTTTTTGTTTTTTGATCGGATACGCAAGCTGGCGCTTGCCTACAAGTGTGACTTCTGTCACTTTTGCGGCTGCACCAACAAGTGATTCAACCAAAAGTTCCCGTTTAGACGGGACATCTGCCGGAAAATCAGACTTCACAAGAATGGTTAATTCGTATGTTCGTTTCGTAGCTTTCATAGCTTCCAATGGTATCACAGCTTGTATGAGGCAACAAGAGTGAAATTAACAGACGAGTTTATAAAGTTGTAAAGTTTATAAAGTTAGAAAGTAAAAATTGACTTTACGAACTTTCCACTTTACGAACTATTACACTTCTTCTCATGCGCCGATTTTAAATTCGACGACATCCCCATCTTTCATCACGTATTCCCGACCCTCTACTCGAGCTTTTCCATGCTCTTTAGCAGCTTTCCACCCTCCAAGCGTGACAAAATCCTCATATGAGGCCACTTCTGCTTTGATAAATTTTTTCGTGAAGTCTGTATGGATAGTGCCCGCCGCGTCTGGCGCCTTCGAGTCATTTCGGATCGTCCATGCACGAACTTCCTTTTCCCCGCAGGTGAGAAATGAGATGAGCCCAAGCATACGGTACGCCTTCCCTATCACCCGATCCAAGCCTGATGACGTCAACCCGAGCGATGAGAGATACTCGGTCTGTTCACTCTCTGATAGTCCAGCTAGCTCGCTTTCGGTCTTGGCACAGACGATGAGGCTATCTCCCAGCTGCTCAATAGTATCTGTATGTGATGCAATGTAGGTTTGAAGATCAGATTCAGACACGTTGATAACGGTCACGACCGGTTTCATGGTGAGAAGCTGGAGATCACGGACTATCTCCCGATGCTCTTCATCTAGGAGCACTTCTCGAGCAGACTTCCCTTCGTTCATCCCTTTTTTGAGTTCGGTGATGAGCTCCCATTTTTTTTGGACATCTCGGTCTTTGACGCCACGAGGCTCTGACTGCTTATCAAGTGTCTGGAGGTCGGCAAGGATGAGCTCTGTTTTGATGATATCTCGATCACGAACTGGGTTGAGGTCACCTGCGACATTCACCACATTATCATCCACAAACCCACGGACGACATTGGCAATCACGGTACATTCACGAATATGCGAGAGAAATTTATTCCCAAGCCCCTCTCCGACACTCGCACCTTTCACAAGTCCTGCGATATCGACAAATTCGACAACAGCAGGGACAAGCGGTGGCAATTTATCGAGCTTTTCTTCAGTTTTTGTGATTTCCGCAAGCTTTTGTAGTCTCGGATCTGGGACGGGAACCACGCCAATATTTGGTTCGATCGTGCAAAATGGGTACGGAGCTGCGTCCGCTACCTGTTTTTTGAGAAGCGCATTAAACAACGTCGATTTACCAGCGTTTGGAAGTCCTACGATAGCAATTTTGAGATTCATGGCACGATTGTACCATAAAATATTTCCTTTTCTTTATGTACAAATAGGCACAATACATACGATTTCTGCTACACTAAGATACATCACAGGATTTGGGAGGAAACATGAATATCAAACAGGTGAAAGCACTAGAAATTCTCGACAGTCGCAGTAACCCTACGGTCATGGCCATAACGGAACTAGAAGATGGATCAATCGGGACTGCTGCAGTACCATCGGGAGCATCAACTGGATCGCATGAAGCGGTAGAGCTCCGAGATCATGACCCTAAGCGGTTTGGTGGCAATGGAGTCCTCCAAGCCGTCAGTAATGTGGGCCTTCTCTCAACTCTCCTAGCTGGTAAAGACGCGGCAGATCAGGCGAATGTGGATAACATCATGATCGACGCGGATGGCACGGAGAATAAAAACCATCTTGGAGCAAACGCTCTCCTTGCGGTATCTCTCAGCGTCGCTCGTGCAGAAACGGTATCAGAGAAGCTTCCCCTCTACCGATATCTCTCCAAATTTAACCCAGATTTTCGTGGACAATTCACCATGCCAATGCCACAGATGAATGTGATCAATGGTGGCAAACATGGCAATTGGTCGACCGATATCCAAGAATATATGATCATCCCAGTTGGCGCGAAGAAGTTTTCGGAGGCCCTTCGTATGGGATCTGAAATCTATCAGTCGCTCAAAAGTGAGATCAAGGCGGCTGGGTACGCGATCACCGTCGGCGATGAAGGTGGATTTGCTCCACAGTTTACTTCAAATGCCGAACCATTTGAGATGCTTCTCAAAGCACTTCAAAAATCCGAATACGAACCCAGAAAAGATGTGGCATTTGCCATCGATCCAGCCGCATCAGAATTTTACGAAAATGGACTCTATGATCTGAAAAAAGAAAACCGGAAAGTGACGACGAGTGAACTTGAAGACTATTATCTTCATCTCAAAAGCCTCTATCCTATCGTCTCCATGGAGGATTTTTTTGCCGAAGATGATTGGGATGGATTTGTCTCGATGACGGCAAAAGTCGGTAACGAAATTCAGATTATGGGCGACGACCTGTATGTCACGAATGTCAAACGCCTTCAAATGGGTATCGACCGAAAAGCGACGAACTCGATTCTCATCAAGGTAAACCAAATTGGCACTCTCTCTGAAACCATCAACGCTATTCTTCTCGCCAAGCAAAACGGTATGGCTGCGATCGTCTCACATCGAAGTGGAGAGACTGAGGACACCTTTATCGCCGATCTCGTCGTTGCGATGGGTACGGGACAGATCAAAACCGGTGCGCCATGCCGTTCAGAACGAGTCGCGAAATACAATCGTCTCTTACAGATCGAATCAGAGCTTGGAGATACTGCGGTGTTCGCACCATTTCCATTTAAAACAGAGTAAATCCCACAGTAGTTTATGCTATATAGCGCGTCGCGTCATACCCTGAAATACGCTATACTTACCACCTCATGATTCTGCAAACTGCCGGACTGACAAAGACCATCGGGGCCAAAAACCTCTTCAATGACCTGACGTTTTCGATCGACGATGGGGAAAAAGTCGCGCTTATCGGTCGAAACGGACAAGGGAAAACGACACTTCTGAAAATGCTGGCCGGCGAAGACAGTGACTATGAAGGAGATCTCGAACTTCGGAAAAATCTCCGCACGACGCTCACTCGGCAAGAACACATCACGGATAACCATATAAAAGCAATCGACTATATCCTGAATAGTGTCCCTATGTACGCTGAGTATGGAAAAATCCTCCACGATTTTGAACAGGAACTTCATACTGATATCCACTTATATAGTAAAGCGCAGGAATATTTTACTGATCACGGATACTACTACATCACCGATCAGATCCTTGGAACACTCAAGGAGTTCCAGATATCCGCGGAAGAAGCAAATCAGCCACTTGTGACCCTCTCAGGCGGTGAGAAGCGGTATATAGAGCTAGCACGTCTCATGTATTCGGAATCGGAACTCTACCTCATCGACGAACCGACAAATCACATGGACTATATCGGCAAAGGCCAATTTATTGAATGGATGAATAGTGTGGATGAATCGATGCTCATCGTCACCCATGACCGGGATGTCCTTAGGCACGTCGATACCATCATCGAACTTAAGGACAAAAAAGTGTATTCGTTCCGCGGCAACTATGATTATTACCTCGATCTCAATACCTCACAAACGACCAATTCAGTCAAACAGTACCAAAACCAGCTTAATCGCCTAGAGGAAGCAAAAAAGCGTGTCGAATGGGGCAACCGAATGCGCGCCAAAAGCAAAGCCTGGAAAATTCGCTACGATCACTGGCTTCGGGAATATGAAGAGATCAAAGCCGTTACTGTCAAACCATCATTTTGGATCGACCAGGAATCGACAGAAGATCTTGATAAGAAAGTATCGGAGTCCTATCACAAGTTTAAAGAAAAAAATATCGCTGTAGCCATAAATAGCGACAAGCAGCGCATCACACAGTTACTGACAGTCAAAGATCTATCACTTGGATATGACGACTCCCCGCTTTTTTCCGATATCACATTTTCTCTCCGGGGTGGAGAGCATCTTTTTATCAAAGGCAGGAATGGTGCTGGGAAAAGTACACTTGTGAAAACCATCATGTCCGTATCAAAAAACGAAGTTCCGGATGCAACGATGTTTGACGGACAAATCACGATCGGTACGGGCGTCCGTATCGGCGAATATCAGCAGGAAATCGATGCAAAATATCTATCACTCACGCTCGAGCAGGCCATCATGTCTGTGTATGAAGCAAACGGGCTTCCGATCGACGATCAAAAGATCAAAGGGACGATGGCACAGTATCTCTTTGATACCAAAGTCGATGCTCGGCAAAAAATAGAAAATCTATCAGGAGGCCAAAAGGCACGCTTTCAGATCATCAAAATGCTCACCGCTAATCCAAATCTCCTTATCCTCGATGAACCGACAAACCACTTGGATCTGCCATCAATTGAAGAACTGGAGAAGTCACTTTTAGCATTCCAAGGCGGCATCATCTACATCTCGCACGACACCTACTTCATCGAACACATGGGTGGAGAGGTAGTGGAGATATAGGTCTTTTTCTCCAGTAGAAAATAGGAACTAAAATAGTTGCACTCCTGGTCGAAATTTACTCTTCAAGTATAAATATTCAATGTATATGCATCACGATTCGAATCGTGATGCATAACTATAAGCTAAATCTTAGGACGAGATCTGTGTGAATTTGAGCATATTTTATTCATGCATCCAAATCGAACACATGGGCGGCGAAGTGGTAGAGATATGACTTCCGAAATGGAATACGAGTTTAAAAGATAAGTTTTTTTAAACAAAAAAAATCATTCACGTCAGTAAACTAAGAATGAATTCTCTTGATTTACTCAAAAGCATCTCGCCATTTACTTGTTGTCTGTGCGATGCGATTACGATATTTTGTGTTCACCTCATCTTCTGTTTCCATTTCTTCTGGATAGTATTTCTCAATATGGCCGTTCGCCATACGTACCTCAACATATCCATTATCATCAACATCGTTTAGCACTACACCTTTCCCCATTACCTTATGTTCTACAACCGTGCCCCTTGTAAATTTTGTCATGAATCGATCACCTCCCTAAGTAGAAAAGATTTTATTCCCATAAATGCTGTCGCAACAGAAATCTCACTCCCTCTATAAGCTCCCAAAAGTCTATCAGTTGCTTCCGCAAAAGCATTTCCTTCCGGTCGTGTGGCAGAGTACATTTCAATAAATGTATTTATCCTCCCAACTTGGGCATAGGCGTCATTGATTTTAGTTCGAAGTGGTTCATTCAATAAAATCAATGAACCTTGAGCTATGGACCGTCTATATTCATCATCATGTAATATACTTCCAATTCTATCTTGCCACGATTGCCCATGTATGACCATATTAATTACTAACACGTTGTATTCTAACTCTAGCAACATACCCTCCAGTGGTCCTACATCCGCATCTCGGGGACTAGCAATCAATGATTCTGGATGTTTTTTGCAGATACTAAGCCATTGAGATTTATGCTCTAATAGCTCCTCCATAGAAAACTTCCGACCCCGAGGATGTGCATCATTGTAATGATTCACTTCTGCATGACATTCAAAACACAAAGGAATAGCATTCGTAATATCATCACTTCCACCATTAGATTTATGCTCTACATGATGAAGCTCCATTTTTACACCACAAAACCTATGACAAACGCAACATCTGCGGTGGCATTGAGCCAATAAAATAGCAACTTCTGAATCTTTAAATGACATGTAATATTTATCCTTCCACTAGATATAGTTTGAACCTGTCGTCTTTAGGTATACCCTTCCGGGATATGAGGGTCATATTATTGAAATGCTATCCGAAACAAGCTCTGGATGACATCACGAGAAATTCTGAATACTCTATGAGTCTACTTCAAAGAAGATATTTCAAAATTCTCCCTCTATCCTCTACTTCCTTATCTCCTTTGTAATACAACTCGATAAATAAAATGCGATTGGTTTTCAAAAAGTGTATATATGTCAAACGAATACCTGAGTGGGCCCCTCCACCAAGTGCTTTACATGCAAACTTTTTCACCACATACGCTTTAGCGTTTGATGTGCTGCATCCGGTAATTTCGAAAACTGCAGAAGGATTCAGCCCCTTATGAAATAATTCGATAGCGTGTTGCTTTGCTGTCTCAAGATCATCTGGAAGTGAACGCCACTTACGCGATAAATGCTTTAGATCGTGTTCGAATTCAGGTATTTGTTCATAGATCAGTGTCATCATATGCCCTCACAGACGTCTCCGGAGTACGGTAAAATACCGCCTCATAATCGAGGGCCTCTTCTGGTTTGGCAGAAATCCAGGGGATGTCCTTATGAGACAAATCGCTTAACTCCTTCGCGGTTTTATCCGATAATCGCGCTAGTTCTTCATCAATATGACGAAGTGCTTCGGCGTTTTGAAGTATCGATAAATTTGCTTCGCGACGAGGCAAATATTTAGTTTGGAGGTGGGTAAAATATGTGCTTTTGACTTCTTCCAACTCTCCTTGTTTTTTCATCTCTTCGACAATTTTTGCAAATGCCACTGGGGTCGGGCCGTAATGATTTTTGATATACCGTGCTCCAATAAGCTGTGTCTCGTATTTTTCATACCAATCGAAGTCGATGAAATAGAGTAATTTATATAGAACCGTCTGTCCAACATTTGGCTTTGCCCCCACTTTATTTAATATATAAAGAAGCACTTCTTTAAACACCGCTACACTCTCCTGAGGTACGCTGATGCGGATAGGCGGAGTTTCTGGTTTATTACTTACGATAGTTTCCAAAACCACGTCATCTTGCGAAACAATTTCTAGATTTACGAACCGCTGAAACGAAATTCGGTAGTAATCACACAATTTTTTAGCTTGATTTACCGTCAACTCCTTCAGTCCATCTTCCATCAATTGATATGTAGGACGAGAGACTCCGAGAAGAGATGCTATCGTTTGTTGAGAGGCATTACGCTCATCTCGAAGTTGTTTGAGAATTTCTCCTGTCATATACAGACATTTTTCCACAAACAGGAGTAAATGTCAATATATATTACAAATAGTATGTAAATATTATTTACAATAGTAGTCTTTTAAATCCCCGTTACGTGGAAGAAATTGCCGATCCCATAGGTCACGGCCATCGCGATGACACCTCCGACCACAACCCGCAGGGTCGCGCGGATGATTGGTGATCCGCCAAGCTTTGCGCTCGTTACCCCCGTAAGGATAAGTGCCACGATGACCGAGACAAATGTGACCGGAACCCGAAGTGGCTCGGGAGGAATAATGACAGCGATAAGCGGAATTGCCGCTCCAACGAGAAATGATAAAGAAGATGCCAGTGCCGCATGCCACGGATTTGTCAGATTGTCCGGATCGATGCCTAATTCGACATCAACATGCGCCATAAATGCATCATGTGCGGTCAACTCTTTGGCGACGAGGAGTGCTGTGTCTTTTTTGAGACCCTTTTTTGCATAAATCCCCATCAGCTCCATCAGTTCCTCTTTAGGATAATTTTTTAGTTCAAACGCTTCTTTTGCCAAGAGTGCCTTTTCTGAATCACGTTGACTGCTCACTGAGACATATTCCCCTGCTGCCATGGAGATTGCGCCAGCAATGATCCCTGCTACACCAGCGGTCAGAATGACTGACGATGATGTCGTCGCTCCTGCTACTCCGACGACGAGACCCGCAATCGAGACGATGCCATCATTGGCACCAAGGACGGCTGCTCGAAGCCAGTTGAGACGAGAATCATGACCGGGAAGATGTGCTTCGGGGTGTGATTTTATGGAGAGTGCGTGATGAGTCATAGTGGCACATAGTATATACGATTATGAAAAATATATACTAAAAACGGTTAATTGAGTTTCGCTCCAGTCTGATTTTTGCCTTCGGTCATCGCAAGCAGTTTCCCGAGCTCCGCGACAAATTTTTTTGCATGTGTCCGACTCATGCCGATACGAGATACGACTCGCATCTGATTTGAGACGCCGAGCTTTTGCATCACGTCCATCACGAGTCCATCCTCACTCGTACTCATCGACACATTATCCGTATAGAGAATCGGTGTCGTATCGAGATTGACCGTAATCTGCATGTCTTGTTTTGGTTCTGTCGGTGTATTCATATCTTTTTACCTCCAAAAGAGTTATATCACACCTATATGACGATGATGTTGGAATATCTTTACCGTTAAAGAGGCGAGCTTGTGCTTCTCTCTCTAAATGCATACACTGACGTAGAGAAAGAAACTACTATGAACTACAGAACACTTGGCAAAACAGGATACAAGGTCTCAGAGGTAAGCTATGGTGCGTGGTCGCTTGGTGCTGACTGGGGCGACGTATCTGAAACTGATGCAATGTCGACACTTAATGCTGCTATCGATAATGGCGTCACATTCATCGATACTGCTGATGTCTATGGTGATGGACGAAGCGAACAGTTTGTCGGTAAACTTCTCAAAACCAGAAAAGAACATATCGTCGTCGCGACAAAAGCAGGACGACGCCTGAGTCCTCACACAGCCGAAGGGTATACGAAGGAAAATCTCAATGCATTTGTTGACCGAAGCCGTGAGAATCTCGGGATGGAAACGCTTGATCTTCTCCAACTCCACTGCCCTCCACCAGCTGTCTATTACACCCCTGAGGTATTTGAGGCACTTGATGAAATGGTGAAAAATAAGAAAATTCGCCACTATGGCGTCAGTGTCGAAAAAGTGGAGGAAGGCCTCAAGGCGATCGAGTATCCGGGAGTATCGACGATACAAATAATATTTAACATGTTCCGGACTCGCCCGGCGGGACTTTTTTTCGAACAGTGCAAGAAAAAAAACATCGGCATCATCTGTCGGGTCCCCCTTGCGAGCGGGATGCTCACGGGAAAGATGACGAAAGACTCAACCTTCGCTACAAATGATCACCGAAATTATAATAGGGAGGGAAAAGCATTTGATGTCGGGGAGACGTTTTCCGGTGTCTCGTTTGAGATCGGACTGACGGCGGTCGAAAAGGTAAAGAAGATACTCCCACCCGGTTATTCCCTTCCCCAGATGGCGCTCAAATGGATCCTCATGCATGACGCAGTTTCCACAATCATTCCGGGTGGAAAACGACCAGAGCAAGTCATCGATAATACAAAGGCAAGTTCCCTACCAGAACTTTCAGATGACGTAATGAAGAAGGTCGAAGCGGTATATACAGAATATATTCGCCCACACATCCATCAGCGGTGGTAAAAGTTTAATGATGCACGTGAAGATTAGCGTTTGCGAAATGCGGTGAAGGAGCCAGATTGGATCAGAAGTTCATAGGTAGGATCAATAAAAAGCTCCTCTATCACCCGCTGCAGTTCACAACTCATCCGAAGTGTAGTACTGAAGATAGTCTTCGGCGGTCACCAGTTCCGCACGCGAGAGGTATTTGTTCCGATGTAGATAATCAGGGTGACTCTCACCATAAAAAACGGTTCCTGATCGCGTTCTCCCCCGATTCCATATAGAAAGTCTACTTAGTAAGATAGACGGTCCGCAAGTAGTTCTACAATCACGAATCTGGGATATTTGGCTTATTCGGCGGTTCAAAAATTCGGCGTATTAGCGAGGTATCTCCAGCAAAATTGCCGGTGACGGTACTAACTTCGCTAGTCCAATTAACAAATGTATTGAAGGGCGCTCCCGTGTTTCCTCTCTGCAACAAGAATATCTTCCGAAGTTGATCGATATCGTCATGAGTAAACGTTATCAAATACATATGTTCAGCCTCCTTTGATAAAAAGGCGTCGATTCTTTGAAGTCTTGGAATTAAGCCATCAGGATTTGGGACCCGATTTTCTCCTTCCAAGCGGGTCGATAACAATTCCATAGCCATGAGAACCTTCCCATCATCTCCACGAATAAACGTTCCAGGTTTCAAGTCTATGATATATTGACGGTTAGCTTCGATCATGAGCGTATTTTCTAGTTGACTTTCACGCGCCAATTTCTCGACTTCCGCAGCAGATACATATCGAATTCTTGACGGATTGTGTCGCAATAATCCCTCCAGATACGCTACCAGCGGATGACTCATTTGAAGCATTGTTAGGGCATCCGCATCGTGTCGCATCAAAAACATTTGTGGATCT
>CAZQGM010000032.1:0-10750 GCA_964592885.1 uncultured Gammaproteobacteria bacterium | reverse complement strand
AGTCCAGTCGGGATGAAGTGATTGATTTCAAGCGATAATGTCGGAGTAAGTTCTATCATGTACCCGTGCATTTTCGTGAAGCTATACCCTGACACCGTACTCCCGGTAAAATCCCCAGAAAATTCGACAGCTGTGCGGCCGTTTATCGCAGTTTCCTTGACAGTAAATGCTGTACCGCGCGTATCAGATACTATTTTTCCTTGATAATTTGGTAAAACGTAGCCTGGTCCACGTGGCGCTACGGTAAACCTAGTTCCTCCTGGTAAGTACGTCCCCATCGATGGGCACGCTGCACTGTCACAAATAAGCGAGAGTACATCAGGTGGAAGTCGAAGCGATACACCTGGGACGACAGAGCGATTTGCGCCACCTACCATAGACACTGCTTTCCATGAAGTTGGATCAGTGATCGATGACTCTTTGGTCCCGCCAGACGTGTCTATCGTACTAGGCGTTGTTCGCGGTGCCAGTGGTGCTAAGGTTGTCGTCGGTATTATTTGGGATGATGTCGACTTCTTTGATCCGGACGATGAAAGAAAATTTCGAACACTCCCACTGATGAGATATCCAAAAAGAAATAGTAAAAGGAAGAAAATGATCGGAACAATAGGCACGCCTCCGCGATTCTCTGGTTCAGATAAAAGGTGACGCTGCAGTGGAGGAGTGGATGGTTCCGGAGGAGTGTCTTTGTGTACGGGTTCCGCAATTGGTTTAATGATTGGCGTTTCTTCGTATGTTAATGGTTGATCGACTCTGGAAGAGGGTTCTGGTGTTGATTGAGGTGTGCGTGGTTCTTCCATATATCAGTATTGTTTCACACTCACAAATTCCCCGTCAAACTCATGTACTAATTCGTAATTAGTAATTACCGTAATTCGTAATTATGATTCGATCTCCGATCGAATCAAAGTTCCTCCAGCTTCATGCCATCAAGTTTTTGACCTTTGACAAGCTCCAGATATTTCTCGGTCGTAGACAACCGTTTGTGGCCGACTAGTTTGGAGATAGTCGTAATTGGTGTTCCTGCCATCAAGTGATGTGCGATGAATGTATGCCGGAGATCATTTACCTTCGCGTTTTCGATACCAGCAATTCGGAAATATCGATCAATGGCTGTGCGGATATTGCGAATGAGAAGTGGACGACCAGTTTTTGTGATGAAAAGTGATTGGCTTTTGGCATCTGTGCCCCGATATGCGATGTACTTGGAGAGGGCTTCTTGGCCTGCTTTGTTAAGCGGTACATTGCGCTCTTCATGACCTTCTTGTTCGGAGATATGAAGTGTCATCCCTTGCACGTCTGATAAAAGAAGTGCGGCTAGTTCACCGATGCGAATGCCAGTTTGCAAGAAAAGCTCAACGATAGCATACATCCGAAGATCTCCTCGACACGCATCTCGGAGGGCTCGGTATTCAAGCTTTGATAAAACCCGAGGAGGTTTGATTTCAAATTTTGGATGTTCGATGTCGTTTGCTGGATCCAGACTTATTGCTCCAGTTCCTTTAAGGAAGCGGAAAAAGGTCTTGATAGAGTTGATTTTGCGTGAAATCGACTTCGGAGTATAACTATCTGATTCGAGTTTTTTGATAAATGCACCTATTTCAGCATGTGTCACATCATTCACTGTCGCTTTATCCATAGCCGAAAGGAACATAAGGAGTTGTTCTATGTCTTTTCCATAGGCTATCACGGTCGCGCGGGCACGTTTTCTGGAACTCAGATACGTGATAAACGCTTCGCGTGCTGAGGATAGTTCAGTTGTCATGATATAGTATTGGGAAGCAGGTGCTTTCTACGGTGAAACAGCTTCTAAAAGTGTCTCATTGGCAGGAGGTAAAGCCTATAATATCATTTCGCGGGGTTATGTGCAAGTGGCATACTCACGGGAGCTCGTTTCTGGGTGTTTCAAGGGCACAAGGAACCGCGATTCACTTTATCGCCAGGCTCAATTCACCTCACTATTTCCTAATGTGCATATTCATTGAAACTGTACACAATGCATCGTAAGTGACCTATGACCCGATATATCACAAAAATCGCCATCCTTTTGATACTCATCTCCATTATCGTGAGACAGGGGGTATCGATATTTGAACTCGTAGGCCGTCAGAAGCGAGTTACGGACCAGCAAAATGAAGTTCGCCGCCTGAAAAACGAGCAGAGCGAGTTAGTGCGCAAACGACAGGAGGTCGATACGCCTGAGTTTATCGAACGGGAGGCCAGAACGAAGCTTGGGATGGGCAAACCAGGAGAAACTATTTTGATTATGCCCGAAAAAGGGAGCATCCAAACGTCAGTTGAAATGCTTCCAGATGATCGACTCCCAAACTGGGAGAGGTGGCTACGATTGTTTTTTTAAAACTACGCTCATGTCATATGTATATATGGGATACATATACATATGATGAACCAATAAAAAAGCGACCCTTATGGATCGCCTTTTTCTTTGTTGCGGAGCCAGGAATCTCTTCGATTTCACTCAGGGTAAACTGCTCATCCTGGCGTATATACCAAAACAGACTCACACAAGGTGAGTCTGTTTATATGTGTTGCGGAGCCAGGAATCGCACCTGGTCTAGAAGATTATGCATCTGTTGCTCCCATTCCTGGGAGTGTCGGACTATATCTTCACCCCGAGTTAGACTCGGGGGCCTGGCGTGTAGTCTCTACGGACTCTCTTCACCAAATTGGTGAAGGTTGCCTCGGTATTACCCTTTTGCTACATGCAGATTGGGTTTCACCGATACAGCCAAATTCTCATCTGTCAGTTACCTGTCAGTGGGCCCATATTGAGCCTTCTGTGCAACTTTACACTACCCCGCGATATATTAATGAACAGATTGTCATTATAGCATAAATTATGTGCCAGGGGTGGGGTTCGGACCCACGACCTACAGTTTATGATACTGTCGCTACTACCACTGAGCTACCCTGGCAAATTCATTTCTCGTATCCGCTCAATCAAACCGATCAACTGAAAGAGTATTCGACTTGGTCGTTTTATACGAACAGTCAATACACCGTAGTGGTCTGTTTCGTTTTTGTACTTTTTTTGTTGGACTGACCTTTTGTAACTTGTTTTTGTGAATTGTTGTAAGGGAATACCGGTGATATTCCTCCAATACTCCTTCACCGTTTGATCGCGATACTCATGGAGTTCATTGATTCCTACGTAACAAGACAGATCATTTGTTGTAATACCAAAAAATGTTCTGAACCAAACAAGCATAAATTGTACTAATTTCCGATCAGAATTGCAAAACTCAATTTTGTGTCGCATTTTATTTCCTTCAGCCCAATACAAACAGAGCCCTGCGACAAAGAACGCGTCTTTGGTTATGTAAGGCAATCTTGATACAGCGGATTCCGTAGCCATTTGAAATCGTTTTTCGCGCTCATGTTTCTGTTTGAGCGAGCCCTTGATCCGACCGAGGGCGGCTCCTTGTAGTTTGTTTGTAGCAAGATCTTGAGCTTGCTGTTCGGTTAAAACGATATCCTTCGTCCACAACGAAGCGGAACTCTTTGAAACGAACAGTGATTTCGCAATAAACGTAACGCTTTTCCCAGATTTTCGTAACTCCCGGGCCTGAAGACGTAGTAAAGACTTAGCCATACGAACCTCCTGTTTTAGACTAATTTAGTGTACTACAGTTGGTTCGAATAATGTCTAATCTACTGAGAAAATTCTATTCCGCTGATAGGAGTTTTCGTATCCGTTCCTCGTATTTTAAAGGCCCTCGATCGGAATATGAGACGGGTACTGCATGGCCGAGCTGTACTATCTGTTCATTTACTAAGGTCCCTTTTATACACCCTTCAGGATTTGTCATTAGACCCGGACGAGAACTATTGCCACTCAAATGCATATACCCTGCAGGGAGAAACGTCGGCGTATCCTCGCAATCAATCCATGCCCACGCAAGAATCCTACCAAATTTATCATCCTGATATCGGTCATATTCAAGATAGATCGGTTTACCCGCCATCATGGACGTGAGTGCTGTTGTAGCTTCCTCAAATCCTTTGATACCACGATCAGGGGCATTGATCCCTAAAAGCCGTACAGCCTGACCGGTTCCTAGAGTAAACGTATCACCATCCTCGACAGACTTCATAGTTACCAACGAAGGAAATACCACGCTCGATTGTTTCCACTGTTTGAGAACTGAAAGAGGAGATCCACTCCAGCCCAAAACCATAGCGGCAAGTAATCCTGGTATCAGTACCGCCGGCACTCCTTTTTTCAGAAGCTCTTTTGCAGATATGGTCGTATTCCTGCCCATATATAACTAGTATACCTCCAGTGCTAGTGAGCTAAATATCCGCTGAATAATTGTGAAAGAATCTTGAATAACAAAGGGATAAAGTAACATCTCTAGACTAATAAACCTGCTTTGTTGCTCCCGCTGAGATTTTTCATGAACATGGTCTTGCGAGAATGGAAATCGTGAAGTCACATCCTAGTCCAATAGACCTGCTTATTTCGATTTGCCCCCACTGAGACTTTTCGTATATGGTTCTTATCGAAGCGAAAGCTGTGAAGTCGCGTCCCAAATGTTTGTTCATCAATAACCAGATGGATAGCTACGTAACTATATGTTCGGAAGCGATTTCTCACAGCTGTAGCGAGGTTAGAAACATGAGAAAAGTCTCACTGGGGTGTCGTTTCTTAGCTTCCTTCTTTTGGACAAGCAAAGAAGGAAGAACAACTCCTACCGATTAGGTGGGAAAGAAAATATCAGTACTTCCCAAACTCATACTGCACATCTGTCTTCCGTATCGGGCCCGTCAGGAGGTATTGAAACATAAGCTTGTACCATTTGAAACATACGACCCATGGTCCTTCACGATCAAATCGTCGGACGTTAAAAAGTATCTTCTTTGATCGGATCAATCCATAGTGTCCGCCAGCATGAGCAATGGCGCACGAATACAGATGATCTTCCCCAAATAGTATCGATTCATCAAATTCTCCAATTTTCTCATGCCACGTTCGTCGACTCATAATTCCCGCGCCAACAGAAAGAGGATGAAAAAAATGAAGGATGAACTGGTTGATATATCCCCAGTAGCTTGCAAGGCGATAAATCAACTTCGGGGAGTCAAGAGTAAAGTAGTACCCAGCCACATCAAGCTTCCGTCCTTCAAATTCCTCAAGGGAAGCTGCAAGGAAGCCATCAGATAATCGCGTATCTGCATCTAAAAAGAGAAGTATCTTTCCATTCGCTACTTTTACCCCCTCGTTGCGCTGATGCCCTGGGCTTCGTATAGCGCTTGTCACGACATAGCATCCGTATCTCTTTGCAATTCCAACTGTACCATCAGTTGATGACCCATCGGACACGATCACCTCCGCGCCAACAGGAAGCTGTGCAAATATCTGGTCTAGTAACCCGGGTATATACTTTTCTTCATTAAGTGTCGGAATGATGATTGATAACATAGTAATTCGTAATTCAACTCAAGTATACTTCTCTCATGTGGACTGTCTATATCCTTGTATGCTCTGATAAGTCGCTCTACACCGGTGTGACCAATAACATGCCAAAGCGATTCCTCTCTCACCAAAAGGGAATAGGCGCAAAATACACTCGTGCACACCCACCGATTCATATTGTGTATACCGAGGATTTCGAGACGAAATCGGAAGCGATGAAACGCGAGTGTGAAATCAAATCATGGCCACGTTCGCAAAAAATTTCCATCCTCAAACTCGATCTTCACCATATATAATGCTCTATCATCCTCGTGTCTACCCATAGACGAACAAGAACATGGAGATTCATACCTATCGTGAGAAATCATTTTGGATTTGAAGTTTGTTTGAAAATTGGAAATTGAAATTTGGTGCTTCCGATGTCATTCCTGTGGTAGTATCGGCATATGTCACTCTGGTTTCTCTTGACCATATCTTCAGTTCTCATTATTGGGATTTTCCACGTCTTGACCAAACGAATGCTAAACGATAATCACGACCCTGTTGTCTACGGTGGATTGATGCAACTATCGGTTGGACTCCTTGCTGTCATCCCGGCGCTCATATCAGGTTTTAGGTTTATTGCGACGCTGGAAAATATTCTGACTCTGATACTTGTCGGTGCAGTCTACACCGCTGGTGCGACGCTTTTTTACACTGGCCTTTCAAAAATCGATATGTCCGAAAGCGCCATCATTGATGCAAGTGGTGGACTGTGGGCGATATGTATCGGATTTCTTGTCCTCCATGAACCAATCACGATAGAAAAGCTGACGGCGATTGTTCTCATTGGATGTGGAGTAGCTATCGTCAGTTTTGAAAAAGGGAAAGAAAAAACAAAAGGAAATGGGAGGTGGCTAGTTCTTGCCTCGACAGTGCTCTATGCGCTTGGTGCGATACTAGATAAAAAACTGACTGGCTCTTCGACGCCGATTTCATATGTCGCATGTTCATTTCTCGTAGCGGGATCGACGATGCTCCTCGTTCATCACCGAAGAACCGTGGCTTTTTTCCGCCAAGACCGATCGGTATGGCAATCATTTGTAAAACAAACAATTTTCAATGCTACGCTGATTCTTACAGTTTACCTCCTGCAATTTACTGCGTACGCAAACGGGGGCGAAGGATCGCGGGTATTTGCTGTTGCCCAAGCACAATCAGTCGTCACTGCACTCCTTGGGATCATCATCTTGAAAGAACGGCGCAGGATTGGATACAAACTTCTCGGGGCCACCATCGTAGTCTTAGGCTTACTTCGTATTAGCTGATGGTGAGGTTGGCGGGGATTTTTTTCCAATTTTTAGTAGTGTTGTCGTGTAATACATCGCAACACCTGTCACCATTTGCAAAAAGAAAACGATACCAAAAAAGGTGCTCACGAAACTATGAAATTGACGTGCCGAAAGGAGAGCACTTCCCGACATAAAAGCAAAGATAGTGTCCGGATATTTCAGCATCAGTCCAGTGATAAGCATGCACAGCCCAAAGAGGACACTTAGGTGTGTCAGCCAGTGATGAATTTTCCTAGAGTACTGAAGCAATTGTATGGGAGTCATATATCTATACTACCAAATTACTCACGAACGGATATAGATTCTAAAAAATTATACGTGGGTACTATGTTTCTGGAGCCAGGTTGCGATATGAGCCGTGGTAGGTTGTTCATTATCCACGAACACCATAAAATCCGCAGCTTCGTGTGGTTCGCATCGTAAATGGTATTCATTTACCCAAAGAAACCGCTTTGTAGCACCCCACGCAGTTCGTTTATTTCCATCGGTAAATGGATGGTTCATACAGAGCGATTCAAGAAGTGCGGCTGCCTTAGCAAAAACCGTCGGATACAAGTCTCTCCCATCAAACGTGGCCTTAGGTCTTTCTACTGCACTATGTAGGAGTGCAAAATCCCGCACACCTGCCTTTGTGCCAGCGCGAGCGATGATTCGAACATGTAGCTCGTATACTTCAATAATGTCAGGAAAACGTGTCATACGATGACAGATTATCGATGTGCTAATTCATCCATAAGTGCTCCATCTTCCTCAAAGAACGTTTTAGACCAGGCATCGAATTCATCAGTTATGGGAGCTGAATAAGGCGCCTTCTTTTCAGACACGATCAATACTCCTTCATTTGATGATTTGATATTCACTTTCTGCCCTTTTTTCCAACCCATATCTTTAAGGATATGTGGTGGGAGAGTGACAACAGTGCTGTTTCCGACTTGGTATATTTGTTGCATTTTCATAAGGTCTCCAAGATATATGTATAAACAATGTTATAACATGAAGTGTTGACTGTCAAGTGGACTGTGGTATACTATCCAGCATAAACCGACGATCCGGAGGGTTGGAACCGGGTCATTCTTGAGAAATCACGAACGGTGTGCGATACATCCCAGATTGGGACTAACCCGCAACAGAGACGAAACTGTAAAAGTCTGTAACGTATGTCATCCACCGATGAGGTGAGAAGGAGTACGTCATGAATAAGCCCCGCCACTGGCGGGGGAAGTACGGTGGCACAGCCTTAAGATAAGGCCCGTATATATTTCTCATTGATTTGAGAGATATGTACGGGCTTTTTTTGATGGTTGCTTAACGAGCCGATTCCGATTGGCGAGTTTAGCAACCATCAATCCACCTACACCGCTCCTCGCAAGCTGTAGTGAAGCGAGGTAAGGTGTGTGCGGATACGTTGGAGCTGTATAGAACCATCAATCCGCCTGACACCGCTCCTCGCAAGCGGTAGTGAAGAGAGGTAAGGTGCGCGCGGATGGATGATTTAACATCTAAGGGATCATAGTGTAATTGGTAGCACAAGAGCCTCCAAACCTCTTTGTCTAGGTTCAAATCCTAGTGATCCCACATGCAAGGAACAACATATGAAACGAACACACTATCAGCAACTAGTCTCTCAACTTCGCGCAGGCGGAGTGCTTTTGCCTGGAGAACACAAGAGCACCGTCATCCTGAGTGAAACGAAGGATCCTGTCGTGGTACAAAATACCCTTCCATATACCATCTTTTATGGTGAAACGATTGATGAATATGGTATTCCATTTGATGCACTCAAATACTACTTCACCCTCAGTCTCATTCATCGAGCCTTAGAAAAAGACAGTATAAACGTACAATCCACAATTCTTCTGGCTGACGTTGCTTCACTCATGAATCAGTCAGCGTCTCAAAAAACTGATGCAATATCTGACTCTCTCAATAAACGAACACAGGTACTTACTACTATAATCCAGAAATTCCACCTCCCATGTCAGATCAAACTCATGAGTGATGTATGTAAAACGGATCAGTACAAATTACTACGACAACGGATAAACGAATATATCCAGACACCAAATAACTACAAAAAAATTCTTCCATTCATTGAACAAACAGTCATGATGAATAGACGAACCGAAGAAGAGAAAAAGAAATATGCGTATGCTCTAGATGCAATTACGACCGGCTTGCTGTTTCACCGCAAAATCGGTCCTCCCCGTGAAAAATTCTATGATCAAGCGGCAGCGATCATCGCAAGAGATTTGTCTATACCACCATACCAAACACTATACGGTTCACCTGCGTATCCTCTCGGTATGCCGTTTACCTATTTCCTCACTCATCCCGAAATTGAAAAATACGGTTTGACCCCATACAAAGCGGGGAGTAATAGGCTAAAAGATAATCGTATCATCCTCGAAGAGACATCAAATGATACGTCTACACGCCTCATCATGGATTCGTTTGAATCGCTTCGTAGTGACACCGCCCATCCAGTGCTTGATTTAATTCGGATTGCTCACCTTGGACATGCATGTCAAAGCAACGATACACCCGTCTCAATTATCAAACCTACAGATTATTGCACTCTCAGTGAGATGAAACGAAATGCGACCTTGAACGTCGAGGATACGCAAAAAGCTCTTCATAGTGAACCGCCTTCCCCTTATATCCAAACGCCTAGTGTTCACACGGACCCCGGGGGTCCGTGTGAACCTCTATCATTCCGAGCACGATCGAAGCCTACCCAAGTTCGCCAGCTTCAGAATACAGGGAGTGGCGATCCTTCAGATAAAGATCTACGGGAATATAGCGATAAACAGCTCCGTTCAAAGCGCATCAAACAAAAAGGGTCAGTGAAAACCAAGAAGTTCGGCTTGGCGTCCATAGAAAAAATTAGGGTCTATACACCCATCAACTATCAACCTCTCCTCATGCGCCGAGGCTGTGTGATGGCTCATCTGGATTTTGAGCAAATTCTTGAGGCGATGGTGTCCAATCAAAAATTTGCAATCATTTCCGGGACCAATCCATCTTCATCGTTACACATCGGACATATTGCACTCTTTTCTATGTTGACTGAATTCCAAAAATACGATGTCGATATCCATATTCCACTTACGGATGATGAATCCTATGTTGATGGAAAAACCAAAAACGTATCTGATGCGTCTAGCATCGCATACCGCACGATCTTGCCGTCTCTCATCGCCACAGGACTACGCGCACAAAACACTCGTGTGTATATAGATTCAATGTATCCATTGCTCCAAAAATATACACTCCAGATTTCAAAATTTGTCTCTTTCTCTGAAGTTCGATCGGTATTTGGTTCAGATTCTCTTACAAACATTGGTCAGATTCTCTACCGAGGTGCGACACAAATAACAGAAATCCTTCTTCCTCAAATGCCTGAATTTGGTGGCCCAAAACCTACATTGGTCCCCGTTGGCGCAGACCAACATCCATATATCCTCCTTGCCCGTGACGTCGCCAAGCGTATGGGTCTTATCCCTCCATCAGAGATTGTATTGACGTTTCTCCCGAGTCTGAAAGATCCTGAGAAAAAAATGTCTGGATCCAAGCCTGACACTGCGATATATATGACTGATACGGATGATGTAGTCACAAAGAAAATTAATCAGGCATACACAGGATCAGTATCATCGCTCGCTGGACATCAAGCACTCGGGGGAGTCCCTGAGATTGATCCGGTGTTCCAGATACTCCGATATCTCCATCCAGATGATTCTGTCGTTGTGCAAACAAAAGACGCATATCAAAGCGGGATGATCACTTCATCTGAATTGAAAAAGACGACAATCCAGTTTCTCTTGGGCTATCTTCAGGGTTTTAGAGAGAGAAGTACCAGTACTCTCGCCGTTTATGACAGCTACCTACTACACACTCCACCCAGTATCCACACAAGGGAGTCCATATGACACACTATTTTCCCCAGATTCAGTATGCATGGTGGACGGGCCGTTACATCTGG
>CAZQGM010000031.1:0-10847 GCA_964592885.1 uncultured Gammaproteobacteria bacterium | reverse complement strand
GTTCATAAAGTTCATAAAGTTCATAAAGTTCATAAAGTTCATAAAGTAGATGGCTTATGTGTTTATGGAAGTATTTGAAAATAGATATTGTATGATATGACTATGTCCTCAAATACGCATATTTTTCGCATTCCAACAGAGAAAGTGGTGCGATTTTTTCTCTATGAATGCCTCCAGCAGACTTCACGGATTTGTCTTGTGCCACCTGTACGGAAGCTCATTTGGCTACTAGGAGGTGCAATAATTGGACCCGGAAGCGTCATACTGGATGCACGATTTACCAATGCATATCACTATGGATTATCGACGCTCCAGATCGGAAAAGATTGTTTTATTGGTAATGATGTTGACCTTGATGTCCGTGGCGGGATCCGTTTTGGTAATCAAGTGACGGTTTCTGATCGTGTTATCATCGTGTCACACATCAATGTCGGCTATGAAGATCATCCACTGCACACCGCCTTTCCGACGAAAGAAGCGAGAGTGACGCTATGTGATGGGTGCTATATCGGGGCTGGGGCGATCATTTTACCCGGTGTAACCATTGGTCGTCTGGCAGTCGTTGGTGCTGGGGCCGTGGTGACGAAGAACGTGGATGCTCAGACGGTTGTCGCTGGAGTGCCGGCTCACGTGCTTAAAACAATAAAAAAATAATGTAGATTATTTATATCTGACAGTATTTAATAAATATATAGAACAAATTTATTATTCATTAAGTATTGCAGAGTTTGTATACGTATGGATCAATTAGTAATCCCGTTTACCAAACCATATTGGGGAGACGAAGAGGAGCAAGCTGTGATGCATGCACTTCGTACAACGCTCGGGACTGGCGATGGGACATACTGCGAACAATTTACCGAAGGGCTTAAAAAACTAACTGGCAGTGCATTTGTCCTTCCTGTGAGCTCAGCAACCCATGCTATGGAGGCATCAATTCGCGCGCTTGGCATTGGTCCTGGGGACGAAGTGATCGTGCCATCGTTTACGTTTACAGCTACCGCCAATGCCGTGGTGATGGCTGGTGCAACACCCATCTTTGTCGAGAGCGAAGAGGAGTCGTTTGGACCAGATCCAAAAGACATCAAACGCATGATCACCGACAAAACAAAAGCGATCATGGTTCTTCACTATGCCGGAATGCCCTGTCGGATCACTGAGATAAGTGAAATCGCGGCCACGCATGGAATACCCGTCATAGAAGATGCTGCTCACTGTGTCGGATCAACCTATAATAGTAAGGCTCTTGGTACATTTGGAACTGTGGGTGTGTACTCGTTTCATGGGACAAAAAATGTGTGTACTGGAGAAGGGGGAGCGATACTCAGCTCTGATGAAGCCCTATTTGATCGAATGGAACAGATTCATGCCAATGGAACAAATAGACGTCAATTTCTCAAAGGACAGGTCGATAAATACTCTTGGGTGACAGCCGGTAGTAGTTACTTTCTCTCTGAGGTTTTGGCAAGTATCGGCGTCGCACAGCTGCCGAAAATACCGGAAATTAATGCAAAACGGACGGAGATTGCCAAAATGTACACAAAATATATCCATTCATATGAACAGGTATGCTCAGTTCCTCGAGTGCCAAAAGGGACGTCACCCAACTGGCATATTTACGCTCTGAGGCTGAAAAATCGGGCAGCTGCGGAGGTGCTTTTGCGTGGGCTTCGGAGTGTCGGCATCGGAGCAACGACGCATTATGTGCCGCTTCACAGCTCGGCATACGGTAGAATGATAGCCGGATCACGGTATCGGGAGCTCCCAATAGCGACTGATATTTCCGAAACGATCGTTCGACTACCGATTTATCCTGGGTTAACATCCGCGCAGGTTGTGTATATTTCTGAACAAACGGTCAAAATTTTAAAGACACTGTAGTGAGCCCAAAGGGGTGTCTTTTTTTCTTTCTATACTTCCTGTCCTTTTTTTTGCGTACCCATCTATCAAAATTGAGAAATTCTAGGAATTTGCAAAGTATATTTGGAACGATATACTTATACGTAGTATTTCATTTCCCGTTGCTGGTTTTTTGTGTATGTACGCAATGGGAGTCCTGCTCGGCCGCAACGGATTTTTTTCCGTTCATGCGGACGGGTGTTTTTTATCTTCATCATACATGATAGGATAGGGGCATATCCGTATGACAAAACCATTTCTCTCGATCATCATCCCGTATCATAATTCTGTCGACACGATCGGTCCGCTTCTAGATTCGATCAAGACATCAGTTCGTCCTCCGACATACGAAGTTATCGTAGTGGATGATGGATCTGATGAGAAATTACGAATTACGAATCACGAATTAAAAAAACAATTGAAGAAGTATCGGTTTCCGATCCATATCATCACATTTTTGAAAAACAAAGGTCCGGCGGTAGCGAGAAATGCTGGAGTTCGGCGGGCCCGCGGAAAGTTCGTACTATTTTTGGATGGCGATGTGCGGCTTTTTCCTGACGCCCTTGCGAATCTCACAAAGATATATACCGATGACCCAGATATCGTGGCGGTCACGGGTGTCTGGGTAAAAGAACAAAAGACGAAGGCATTTTTCCCAAACTTCAAGGCGTTACGAGATTGGAGCTATTGGATTAACGAAAGAGATATAAATGGATACTACTATCTCTTTAGCACTCGCATCGCATCAATCAAGCGCACAGTATTTCAACGGCTCAAAGGGTTTGATGAAAAGTACGCAGGACCGTTGGTCGAAGATATCGAATTTACGTATCGTATCGCGAGACGCTACGCGATCATATTTGCACCAAATGTACGAGTGCATCATGAGTTTGAAGATTTTGGACCGATTGCACGGAAATATTTTTGGCGGACGTATTATTGGATGAAGTTGTATGCTAAAAGAAAACGATTTGATCCAGTCGCGACAAAATCAAGTGAAGCGACAACTGCACTGTCGGGTGTGATATCCGCAGGGATATTTCTTGTATTTGTCCTAAAATCCATAGTCGAAGTGATACAGGAGATATATCAGCCCGGTATAAAAATCGTCGTCGACGGATTTGCAGGGACACAACATGGCTGGTACGATCTATTTTGGAAGTTTTTTGGGCTTATCGGTATCGTATGTATCCTACTTCATGTTTGGTTTATACGGAAATTTCTTTTCTTTGTCTTCCGCGAGAAGGGGATCGTATTTGCAATCAAAAGCTTTTTTGTAGGTCTCGTCCTGTATGGATATATCGTCGCAGGTGCGGTGTGGGGAAAGATACATAATTAATTACGAATTACCCTTCGATAAGCTCAGGGTAAACTGAATTACGAATTACGAATTATGGTGTTGGGGTGGGGGCAAGGGTCGGAGTCGCAGATTCCATAGATGCCTCTTTATCTTTTCTGATCTGATCTTCTAGTTCTGTGATTTGATTGAGAGACTTCTGGTCATTAGCAGTCATCTTCTTTAACTGCTCGATGGCGCTGTTTGCGTTGTCATAGTCACCTTTAACCCTATATATATTTGCAAGATTGTATACAGCATTTGGATAATCAGGTTTGAGTGCAAGTGCAGTACGTACTTCATTGAGGGCTGCATCATACTGCTTGAGTCCAGCGAGTACCACGCCAAGATCCATATGAAGTGTGGGGTTGATAGGGTCAAGTGCGATAGCTTGTCGGTAGCTTGCCACGGTATATTGATCGGCGTTTTGCGCATTTCCGATAAGTGCCTGATAGACTCTGGCGACGTGTGCCCACATGAGCGCATTGTCAGGGGAGAGTATAGTCGCACGCTTGGCTTCGCTCACTGCCTGATTGGCAAGTGTGGATACAAGCGCTGCGTCCTCATCAGATACTTGTCCTGTCTCATCGGGAGTCGATGATACAAGGAGTGCCTGGACTGCACTAATTGTAAGCTGACTCATCGTAATATGATAGTTTGATACCATAGGCATCGCGGCGACGACATGGGTCATTTCGTTGTACGCACGAGCTGTATTGCCGGATGATACATACTGCACCACCATCGATCGTCCATACTCAGCTCGGGTCATCTGGAGCATAAGAAATGAACCTCCAACTAGTAGTGGTATGATGAGCATGGCCAAAACGACATAGCCTAAAGGACGCACACCGATGGATTGATGGGAAGATTCGTCATACGTAACTAGGAGAATCGATAGAAGAAAAAAAGCCACGGGGAGGGGAGGGGCGAGAAAAAGACTGATGATCCACATGCTTACTGCGATCGTATGGTATATGGATTGGTACCGAGCGTGTATGTGCGTTGCCATGCGGATAAACAGTGCGATCATCGCACAAAGAGCGCTTATACCGATGACACCCTGCGTAACTGCTGTATCAAGTATCATGGTCGGGCCGTATGAAAACCCCGCATTCCAGAAGTCTGTCGCGTTTATCTCCTGAGGCCGATGGAGAAGATACGTCGGAAGATATCGCTCAAAACCGACTCCGGATATGGCCTGTGGGAGCTGTTTCCAGCTATCGAGCATCACCGACCAGGCATATGAAATCGGCAACATTGACGTCTGAAGTACATCGGCAGACCGAACCATGAGGGAAACCGTCCCTAGGACCGACAGGATAAGGCTAACGCCGATAAGCACAACAGCTGTATCACTCCGAGATTTCCTGGCATCTTGGATGAGCCTGACGAAATTCGGTAGCAACAAGAGTGATCCAACGATCGCATCAATTGGACTACCAAACGGTGTGAAAAGTGGCTGACTCAACAGAGAAAAACGATCGCCCAGAAGCGATGGAATACCAAGCGCTTGATATATAGCCAGAAGCCCCAGAAGTCCACCAACGATCCCTAGAAACCATCTGATCGTACTTTGTGCGTGACGCGTCAGAAGTGGAGGTAAAAATGTGATGATGACAACAAAACTCAGCCATGTCGGAAGTCCAAATGGATCAATAAGCGCCTCAACGCGATTTTTCGAAACAAACAGGAGATTGTATGTGAGTGCAGCGATGACGGGTAAAAATATGCTGATGAATGGATTTGTACTGAAAACGATTTTTTTTCGTATGATAGCGCGTACAAAAATGCCCCCGAGGGTGGCAGTGCCAAGGATCAGGAAAACTATCCATTTCGCTCTCGTAAACGGGTCTGCAATGACCGGAAAAAACAAAAATGGGACAAGACAAAGACTAACGACTATAGCCCACATATGAAGTCGGGATGGATGATCTACGGCTCGATCCATAATGTATGTATCATACCATGTTTATGGCTCGATGAATGTGTGAGAGACACTCATTTTTTGATATCATAGATTGCGTTTTTCTTCGGGGGGTATACACTAAAATATGATGAAACATCAACGGTCACTCCGACGGCACGTTCACCTAGAAGCTATGAGTTTGGGTGAGATCCTTATCGTGATTGCTATCATCATGCTTTTGGCTATCGCGGCACTACTCGTCATGTCTAGACAAATCAATCGCGCCAATGATTCACGGAGAAAACAGGATTTGGTCGTAATCCGCAGTGCACTTGAGGAATATTATAACGATAATAATCAGTATCCTGATGAGACGACATGGAATAGTATGAACTGCCAATCTGAGACAGGAATGGATTTTCTATCTAAATATCTCGATGGTAAAAATGTTCCGTGTGATCCACAAGCAAAAACAACCTATCATTATGAAGCAAATGCTGGATGCTCCGGGTTTGTCCTTCTGGCATCACTTCGGGATACGGCGGATGCTGATATCACTCGACTCGGGTGCGCATCGACTGGGTGTGGATATGGGTATGGGTACAACTACGGCGTATCTACAGGAGACTGTCGGGTGCCTATCGCTGGATTTGATCCTGTGGCTACGCCGGCTCCGACGCCAGTACCAGGTGTCACACCAGGTGAGTACGGATGCACCTCCGATGGATCAGGGACAGAAGGGTGCAACAATCTTGGACAGGCGGCGCTTGAAGCCGCAGGGTGTCCGAGCTTCGACACATTTAACTGCAACAGCATGTGTCCGACGCACCCATCCTATCGCATAGGCAATTGTCAGTAAATCTCATGCATGAATAGCCGGATCTCTATTTCTGTCGTTCCAGCGTAGGCGCATATGAAGCGAATATCGGGGTCTATCTCTACATTTTTTTAGAAAAAATATCCAAAAATGAATAGTACCTGCTATCATGTATATATGAAACGTCGCCTTACTGGCTTCACTATGGTAGAACTCATGATTGTGATGGCGCTTATGGCCATCCTCGCAATCATGGCCGTGCCGTCGTTTACCGGAACTATGAAGAAAAGCCGGGATAGCAGGCGGAAGGCCGATCTCTCACAGATCGTAAAAGCGCTTGAAACGTACTACAACGATACCGGCACGTATCCGACAAGTGTTGGTGGGAAAATAAGTAATCTTGCGTGGGGTTCAACCTGGTCTGTTGGATCAGTCGTCTACATGTCAAAACTTCCAAAAGACCCGTATGGTCCGACTTCATATTGGTATGAAAGTCCGCCACCAGCGGGAACTGTCGGCTATGTCCTTTTTGCTCGTATCGAAAACACCGATGACCCAGATGTGCCACATGATACAGATGGAAATGCGCAAAAATACCAAGACTACATCTGTGGAGCAAGTAACTGTAATTATAGTGTTCTTTTGGTGCCCGGAGCATCGCCAAGCTTGACGCTTATCGATGAATAATATGCTATGAAACACACACAGGCTTTTTCTCTCATAGAACTTTTGGTCGTGATGGCAGTCATCTCTATGATCATCGCTGTCGCACTCCCAAACTATCTCGGTATTCGCCAACGAGCGCGTGACTCGAAGAAAAAGGCGGAGTTGGCCGAGATAAAAAAAGCACTCAGAATGTATTACGGAGATTTTCAAGCATATCCATATAGAGGTGGAGCTGGGACAGCACATAATGATGCCCGAAAACTCGGCGGATGTGGGACCGATGGTTTACAAGGGTGTTCCGTGTGTACGACTGCAGATTTTGCTCAAGGAGGAGCTGATGGATGCTCTGTCGTATACTATAAAAAATTTACCGACTATACCCCGACAGATGGAACCCAAGGATACGGATGGAATTATGTCCCAAATGCAACTCGGGAAGATTTTTGTCTCTACATACCTCTTGAGAATTCCGGTGATTCGGATATCGCGACGAGTTTGTCCCGATGTGCATCCGTCTGTTCAGGTGTCGTGAGTCCAAACTATGCTGTGTGCGCAGACTAAAAGAGAGATTGGGAGAAGATGGATAGGGAGATTGGGAGAAGACAGAAGACAGAAGATGGAAGACAGAGGACCGAACAAAGGATCGAGCGCATCAAAAAGAGAGTCGATGGGGGAAAGAAAGCGTGCGAACGAAAAAACAGAAAATAGCTTCATAGCTTCAACGAGCTTCTATGTATCAGGTCATCGTAGAGACTACATGTATTTATGATGCTTCAAACGAATGAACCTCATCGATACCAGAGACATCTGGAATCCCGTCGTGGTGTGATTTAGGATGATACATGGATCCCGGGTCGGCGCCCGGGATGACCCGGCCCTTCGATCCTTCGGGAGCTTCAGCATAAACTCTGCTCAGGACAAGCTAGTTCCCGCCTTCACCAAGGGTACGGCGGACAAGCAGAGTAAACGGGTGGAAGATCCTTCGCATCGACTACACTCCCACCTTCATCAAGATTTCGGTGGGGCTCAGGATGACGGAATCTATTGTTAATTTATAATCCACCAGGTGAAGCGGATGTCAGATAGTATTGGCGTGTCGATGCTTACCGTAAACCCAGTCCCTGGAATAGACTGCTTCACGTATAAGACTTGGTTGCCTGTTGATGTTTGCGGTGTCAGGTAGATAAGTGAGGTAGAGTTGACTGCTGTTGTTGGAATAGTGAGTTCTTCTGTGCCGGCTGGAAGTAGGGCAACGCCCGCTGACGCACTTGCCACAGGTGCGCCTGATTCAGTCGCAGAGGCGGTGATATTAAGTTTGGCGACAGATGCAGCACCGATAAATGATGCATTTCCTTCCGAAGAAATAGTCGCAACCGGGACTTTATCCAATCCAAGGAGGGCAAATGAACCGGATTGCGTGGCTGGTGTATCAGATAGATCGATAGATACTGTGTTATCCGTATTCGGTCGGATGGTATTGACTCCGAGAACGCCGCTGATGGAGAGATCACCAGCAATGGCTACGGTCCCATTTGGTCGGATAATAAGTGTCCCATTGCCAACCTGCACATCGGTGAGGCCTGATTTCCCGATATAGAGCGGTCCATCGATGGATTCAATCCCATTGTGAGTGATACGCATGCTCCCATCTACAATCAGTGATCCCGCGATGCTGGTCATCCCAAGGCTTGTCGTGCCAGTGACGGTGAGGGATGAGTCGACACGCATACTATTTACCCGGAGCGCATACTCGGTCAGATCCATCAGCTTTCCACTCTCTGTAGTTGGCTCTGACGCAAATAATCGGAGGATAGAGGATACAGATGCTGAGAGTTGCCCTGAGATATCCATCGCCGGTGCAGCTGATGCAGACGCGAGGGCGGCAACTTCCTCAGCGGACATCGTTGCAGCGCTCTGGAGCATGCCAAACCGAGTTTCCAGAGTATTGACCCGGATGGTGTCAGCGGTAAGTGCTCCACTAATTGTGGCAGTGGTCGCCGTTATCGTATCGCTCAAAACTGCCCCAGAGAACGTGGCATTTTTAGCTGTCAGATCACCAAATGTCGAGATATTTCCTTGTCGATCGATTGTCGTACTAGTTGACGTGCCATCTGTGATACTGAGCGTTTGATTGCCGGATAGTGATATAGCGATACCTGCACTGTCAGTCGCAATGGGGGAGATGGTGTCAGAGTTTCGGTATTCAGGGAGCGTTCTGATGATGGATGTGATGTAGTCCGTCAGGCTTTGTCCACTGATTGAAAGTGACTCAACAGCAAGGGATCCGACTGTTCCAGACGTAGCAGAGAGCGATGAGAAGGTCGCGGATGTGGCGGATATGATGCCACTCGTGATTGATCCAATGACGGCATGTGCGCCTGCAAGGGTGTCTTCGATATATGATCCGGCCTGATCGACGACACGGTGTGTCGACGGGTTTACCTGAGTGATGGTAAATAGATCCTGTGAGACGGTTCTGACCGGCGAACTAGAACTCAGATCGAGCGATGAGATGATAAATCCTGTTGAGAGACTGTCTCGTGTATTTGTATGCTTCGTCGCATCAAACCGTGGTGCGGTCAACCGATAAGAGACTGTTGTCGGTTTATTGGTATATATGCTAATCGCTTTGGCAGTGGGATCGATGTCGTACCATGTCTTCACATTGCCAGTCGGGGAGAGAAGGACGATAAGGTCCTCAAAATGTGCCGTAATATTTGTCACCTGGGCAAATAGCCAGAGATCTGAGGCTTTTGGTGCAGTCGCAAAAGATAGGACAGTCCTGTATCCAATGCCCGGTATATATGATGATGTCGTCACTCTACCAGTGGTCTCCTCTTTGACGCCTGTCATAGATGGCATATATGTGGCATATTTTTCGCCGCTAATTGTATATGGAGGATCGATGGTGCCTGCATCGAATTTACCCGAACCATTGCCGATGGTGACCGTACCTTCGCCGTTGTCACCAGCTTTCAGGATGAGATTGTTCCCAGTGCCCCGTGCCCAGATCGTTGCGTTTGTTTTACTCATCTGGATATCGCCTGCGATAGACGCGGCTGCACCGCCGTCAGCCGGATCGATGAAGTAGAGTGGATTATCCAGGTCGCTAAATTTTCTAGCATACACTCCGCCGCTTCGTTGGACGCGGAACTGCTCAGTACCTGATGCGGAGGCCGTAAGGATGTTTTGATCCCCGGTTTCATTGAGGATGACGAGTGCTTTGCCTGCAACTGCACCTGAGATATCAAATTTCCCGACAGGGGTGGTATTCCCGATGCCGATCCGATTATTGGTAGCATCAATTGAAAGAGTGTCGGTATCAAAGGATAAACCGTTCACTCCTCCAGAAAGTATAAAATTTGTATCATTAGCAAACGTCCATGAAGCAGCATTACTCAGGACGGTATCACCACTAGCGTCTCCAAATGTTACATTTCCTACATTGTTCCAGCTTTCGTTAACGCTAATTGTCGCATCATAACCAGTTGCGACAGGGTCATCAGCTCCATCAGTGGTGGAATATGTGTCTGTATAGTAGGTAATATCTGGACCACTTCCACTATAGTTTGAGTATTTTCTGGTTTGAAAACTCAGATCTGACCAAGTGCCAGTAGCAACCCATATGTCATAATTTAGTTGAGATCCCGTATCAACTCTGCCGATTTTAAAATTGGAAGCATCAATACCATTATTCCAATTATTAGATATATAAAACTGTTCAACTGAAACAGTATTGTAGGTAGCTCCTGAAGCTACTTCAACGTACAGTATAACTGAACCTGTACGACTTTGGATCAAAAATTCAGCCTGAGGATTGGAATAACTACCCGTAATTGGAATAGTGGCGAATTTAGTCCATCGACTTGCGCCAGCCGTTCCATAGATGCCAAATCGACTAGTCCCTAATATAGGTGCGCCAGCAACATGTAATTTTGATTTCGGACTTGTTGTTCCGATTCCAACATCACCATCACTATCAATATACAATCCCGTCGTGCCTTTTGGTGAGAGTTGGATAGGACCGGTCGTCGCGGATCCGATGGTAAGGGAAGACATAGTTTCTGTCTCAATCACGCTATTTCCACCGCGAAGCGTGAGGAGGCCCGAAATGCTCGCTGATCCAGTTACTCCGTTTAATAATATGAGGGCGCTTGTCGTAGCTGTCGTCGATTGGCCACCACCAACAGTGCTTCCAAGAGCAATTGAACGATCGACGA